>JBDRSI010000141.1:0-2968 GCA_043825055.1 Verrucomicrobiota bacterium | reverse complement strand
CAATGCCCATGAGACCTCTTCGCCTCCCTGAATGCCGAGCGCACTTGCCAGCGGCATCGGCAGGTAAACATAGAAACGCAGGTTCTGGTTTTTCGACCGAATGGCTTGAATTTTGAGCGGATAAGACGCGGTTTTAAGTTGTTTGGACATAGGACCTCCTTTTCTTGACAATATAGCCTATAGGCTATATTATGTCAAGTATGAATATTTCATTTTACTTATCCGATAACTATTTGGAGTCCGCCGCAATCAAACCATTCGTCCTCTTCCGGGATTGCGTTCGCCCGGCGATCGAAGCCCGCCGCCAAGAGCTGAATGCAATGTATGCCCAAGTGCTGGGGCGTCCCGAGATTGACCCGGTTTTCCTGATTGGGGTGCTGATCCTGCAAATGATGGAGCGGCTTCCCGACCGGCAAGCCATCACGGCCTGCTGGTATGATGCGCGTTGGCGTTTGGCGCTTGGAATCTCCGAGGATTGGGCGGGTATCGATCCGAGTGTATTGGTCTATTTTCGCCATCGGCTGGCCAAGCACCAACTGGCCAACGTGGCGTTGGAAGCGGGGCTGACGGCCATGCGCAGCGCCGGCTATCTGCGGCGACACTGCGCCGTGCGCATCGATTCAACTCATGTGCTGGCTCATATCGCCCATATGTCGCGGCTGGATTGTGTTCGCGAGACATTGCGTCTAGCGTTAGATTTTCTGGCTGCCTTCGGCGGTTCGGCCGCTTGGGAGCCGTGGTTTTCGCGCTACGTTGAGCGCCACTCGCAAGATTTTCGCAACACATCCGGCGAACGGCTACGTGCCACGATGGTTCAGGCCGGTCGGGATATGCGGGAGGTGCTGACTAAAACGCAGGCGATCGGCGATGCCGTTATCCGGGCCGAACCGGTTGCCCTACTGCAACGCGTGTTCAATGAACAGTTCGAGATAACGGAGGGAGATTCACTCCAAAAACGTACGGCCACATCTTCCGGCATTGTCTGCAATCCTCACGACCCCGACGCCGAATGGAGTACTAAAGACACTCTGGGGAAAGTCGGCTGGATCGGCTACAAACTTCAGGTCTGCGAAACCGCTCCGGAAAATACCCGGCAGCCGGGAGAGCCGACAGAGGCTGCCATCACCGCTGTACTCACTCAGCCCGCCATTACCAGCGATCACGGCAGCCTCACCCCGGTCATTATCGCGCACGAACAGAACGGTCAGGCTAAACCAACGGAGGCTTTCGCCGATGCGGGGTATCTCAGCGCTCCTGCGCTAGAGGCGGCTAAAGCGAACGGGTATGTACTTACCGGTCCAATCGGTGCGCCACCACATAGCGGTGAACGGTTCGGTTCCGACGTGTTTGTGGTGGACATTCCCAAACGTCAAGCCACGTGTCCATCCGGCAAGCTCAGTATGGAGTGTCACCGAATCACGGAAACAAAAATCCAGAAGACCTACTACAATTTCGCCTGGGCACAAACCGACTGCACCATGTGCCCGTTGAAAGGTCAATGCCTTTCAAAAAAGAAACGCCATCCGTTTCGTACACTCAAAATCGCCGAGAAACACATGGTCGTGCAGGAACGCCGGAACCTCTGTAAGACGCACGAATATCAACAGCGCATGCATCGGCGCAGCGGGATCGAAGGAACTCACAGCGAGTTGACCCGGGGGTACAAGCTGCGCTGGTCACGGTATCGGGGCCTGAAAAAAACGGACATCCAGATGCAATTTACGGTAGCGGCATGCAACCTTCGTCGTTGGGCTGTCCGTCTTTGCTGGCTCCGCCGACAAGAAACCATGGCGGTGGCCTAAATTGACGAAACGAGTTGCGTCAACCCGGAAAATGATCGAAATTGACTTGCCTGGGTGATGTCATTGCGATAGTCTCCAGACATTGCCATCGTCAATCAAGCCCATGTCGCTCGCGCGTGTGACAACGGATCGAGTAGCCCGCGTTAAACTGGACTTTTTCAGCAGAATCTTGCGAAGAGAGGGGGTAAAGCTCAACTCCCCTTCTCTTTGGGAAGAGAAGGGGTTAGGGGGTGAGTTGATCGTTCATGCAATCGCCAGCTTTCCTCGTTTGGATCATTTGGTCATTGGAGCTTGGCTCTTATTTGGTGTTTTATGCTATTGATTTTGGATTTCAGTCTTCCATGTCACTTGTCACTGAGCTTTTGACAATCTTCCAAGGCTGTGATAATTATTTGAAACGATGGTCGCAAATAAAATCGAACGGGTTTTCCTCATCGTCCTGGACTCAGTTGGGGCGGGCAGTCTGCCCGACGCCGCCGCTTATGGCGACGTAGGGGCCAACACCCTGGGCCACGTCGCCGAGCGCTGCGGCGGTCTGAAATTGCCGAATTTAAAAAAACTCGGGCTGGGGAACATCCTGCCCATCCGCGGGGTGGCGGCAGTGCCCGCTCCGCTCGCCTCTTGGGGGCGCATGGCGGAACTATCACTGGGCAAGGACACCATCGCCGGCCACTGGGAATTGATGGGCATCATCCTGGACCAGGCGTTCGCGCTTTTTCCGCTGGGATTTCCTGCCAAACTGGTCGACGATTTCAAGCAGCAAACCGGGGTTGGCGCTATCCTGGGAAACAAGGCCGCCTCGGGCACGGAGATCATTGCCGAACTCGGTGCCGGGCATTTGGACAGCGGTTTTCCCATTGTCTATACTTCGGCCGACAGCGTGCTGCAGATCGCGGCCCATGAAGAGATCCTGCCGCTGCCGCAACTGTATGAAATGTGCCTGCGGGCCCGCAAACTCTGTGATGAGTGGCGCATCGGCCGGGTCATTGCCCGGCCGTTTGTGGGCAGTCCAGGCCATTTCAGCCGCACGGCCAACCGCCGCGATTTCCCCATGCTGCCGCCCCAAGAAACGGTGCTGGATGTTTTGCTGAAAAACTGCCTGGAAGTCACCGCCATCGGCAAGAGCGACAATATTTTTGCCGGCCGCGGTATCGGCCGCTCGCGGC
>JBDRSI010000140.1:0-8515 GCA_043825055.1 Verrucomicrobiota bacterium | reverse complement strand
CGAAGACACGACAGAAAAAGAGACGGGCTACGCTTGCGGTGACGGCTTATAGGATTTTTCGATTTTGGCGGCCACATCCTTGTAGCCGATATCCACCTGGTAGATTTCTTTATAATATTGATTCACCGCCGTCGCGATATCGCCCTGGGCTTCCAGGGTTTCACCCAACTGGTAGAAAATATCCTTCTTCAGATCGTCCATTTCGGTCAATTCGGCGGCGGCTTTCTCCAATTGTTCGCGCGCCATATCGAACTGCTGTTTCTGCTTGAAACACCGCGCCATGTAATACAGCGACCGCACCCGGTTACGCGGATTGCGCTGGGCCATCTGGAACTGTTGAATGGCTTCGTTCAACAGATCGCGTTCGAACAGAAGCACGCCGTAATCATACCGCAGGGGCAGGTCGTTGGGATACCGCTCGATGCGCGCCGCGGTGTTCTTGAACACAAACTCATTTTTGGCGGCTTCCTTGGTTTTTACCCCGGCCAGGTCGCCGTTTTCGCGGCACTGGGCAATCTCAAAATCGAATTGCTTCAACTGCACTGCCGCCAGCATCTGATCAAGTTGCGGATCCGCCGCACCGCCGAGGCGCTTGGCTTCATCAATCGTGTGCTTGGCGTCGTCAAACCGTGTCGCCTGCATATACAGGTTGGCCAGGGCGCGGCGGTAATTGACGTTTTCAGGCTCGTGCTTGACGCGCTCTTCCAAGTCATGGATCAGTAATTCCGCGCTTTTGCCGTCCTTGACAGCCATGGCTTCTTTCTCCAGCATGGAAGCTTCCTTAATGTCCTTGATGACGCTCCGGTAGCCTCCCCCACCCTTGGCCGCCTCGTCCCAACCGCCCTTGGCCATTGTTTCGCGGGCCATGGCATTCTTCAGCGCCTGCATGGCCTCGGCATCGTGGGGCTTCAGGTTGATAACGGTTTCGAAACATTCCTTGGCCTCCTGGGGCTGATCCATTTGCATATACAGGTTGCCCAGCCAAGCCAGGAACTCGGCATCCTGCTGAAAATACTCGCGCACCATGGCCAGCGTCAGGGCGGCCACTTCCGGCATTTCCGCCGCTTCGGCCATCTTGCACAGGAAACGGATAAAGGTCGGGTTCAGGGGATCTTTGCGGATAAGTTCTTCGCCCAGGCGCAGGGCCTCCTGTGGCTTCCCGGCGCGCAGGGCCAGCCAGCCTTTGATCAATTGCGGCACGGCGCTAATCGTGGCCATGACGCGCGCCACCTGGCCGCCACCGGCTTCGTTAAACTGCTTTAAGGCGGTCGCCCGCAGGAATTTCCGAGCCCGCAAAAAATGAGGCTCGATATCCAGCGCCGCCATGAACATATCCATTGCATAAGGCCGGTTGCCATGCTCCGTGGCCACCAGCCCCTTGTCAAACAACTCGCGTGCCCGCTTGGGCACATTGGCTTCAGATAAATCCGCCATGGAAAAAACTCCTGTTTTTTTCTATTGTTTAAGACTATACTTGCGCTCTTGTGGATGTCAATAGGTAATGAACACCAAAATCCACTCAATATGAACTTGCCGTTTCATCACAGGTTGAAAAAATCCGGCGCCACCCGGGCATTTGGCGTCGGCCTGCTTGCCGGCGCCTGGCTGGCCGTGGAGGCGGCCTCCGCGGGCAGTTTCATCATGGGCGATGCCGTCTCATTGTCCCAGCTGTCCCATCGCTACAACTTCATCGCATACACCGCCCATGGCAAGAACCTTGTGCTGAGGACCAAGTTCAATACTTTCACCTTCGAAGGCAATACCCGCAAGGTCGAATTCAACAACATCCTCATCTGGTTGAATGCGCCGGTTACCCGGCATTGGGGCTCTTGGACCATCCGGGACATGGACGTGGATAAAACCATTTTGCCGCTGATCAATCCCGCTCGGGCGCTCAAGTCGGAAGGTTGGCGGCTGGTGATCCTGGATCCGGGCCATGGCGGCAAGGATCCCGGCGCCTTCGATCTGCGCCGGGACCTGGAAGAAAAACGCATTACCTTGGAACTGGCCCAGCGCGTTCGAACCATCCTGCGGAAATACAAAGTGGACGCGCGCCTGACGCGCGATGGTGACCAAACCACCGATCTGGGCCAGCGGTGCCTCTTGGCCAACCGCTGGGGGGCCGACTTATTCGTCAGCATTCACCTGAACGCGGCCGCGAACTCGGGCTCCTCCGGCATCGAAACCCACATCCTGCCGCCGGCAGGGTGTCCCATCACGGCAAGCGCTTTTGTCAGCTCCCGGGATCGCGTGGCATTTCCCGGCAACCGTCACGACGGAGCCAATATGGTTCTGGGCTATTACCTCCAAAGGAGCCTGATTAAGTATACCCGGTTGGAAGACCGCGGCTTGCGTCGCTCCCGGTTCTACGTGGTCCGCAATGTGGATTGCCCAGCCGCCTTGGTGGAATGCGGGTTTATATCGAGCCGCAACGACAGGACCAAAATAATGACTACGGCCTACCGGGATAATGTTGCCCGGGGCATTGCCGAAGGCATCCTGACCTACCTCAACATGGTCAAGCGCGCCCATGCGCTTAATCCCTGAGCCCCAATCCGCGCGCAAGCCCGCGCGGATGATGGTTGATGGGGTATGGTTGATGGTTTATGAAGCAGGAAGCATATGACGCCGATGGCTATCCAATGAACATCCGTGAAACACGTTCCGGCAAGCACTCCTTGATCCATCGCACTGAAACGTTTGCCGGCCGTGTGTTTATCCCGGACCACGCTATCCGCATCAACCATGAACCATTGACCATAATCCATTTCTGATTCGCGGAACTTATCCGCGAATCAAGATCCTTGGAATCCGCTTGCTTCCCGGCCCTGATATTCTCATAATACCGTTTTGCTTGGCAAAACAAAAAGGTGCCGATGAAAGTTCCTTTGCTTGATTTGAAGGCCCAATACGCGCCGCTTCGCGAGGAAATCCGCGCGGCCATGGACGAGGTGTGCGACGCCCAGCAGTTCATTCTCGGCGCACGGGTCCAGGCATTTGAGGCGCATGTGGCCGCTTACTGCGGCGTGCCGTATGCCGTCGGCCTATCCTCCGGCACCGATGCCCTGTTGGCAGCGCTTATGGCGCTGAATATCGGACCAGGTGACGCCGTCGTCACATCCCCCTTCACTTTTTTTGCCACGCTCGGCTCCATTGTCCGGCTGGGCGCGTTTCCGCTCATGGCCGATATTGACCCGCTGACGTTCAACCTGAGTCCGGCCGGCGTGCGCACCTTGCTGGAGAACCCGTCCCGCCGCTTGAAGAAACACACCCCCAAGGTGCTTCTGCCGGTGCACCTGTTCGGCCAGTGCGCCGATATGGACCCGCTCATGGACCTGGCGCGGCAACACAGTCTGCATGTTATCGAGGATGCGGCCCAGGCCATCGGCGCGGAGTATCCCGCACGCACCGGCGTCTACAAGGCGGGCACACTGGGGGACATCGGCTGTTTCAGTTTCTTTCCTTCCAAAAACCTGGGCGGCTTCGGCGACGGCGGCATGGCCGTAACCCGCGACGCACCGTTGGACACGGCCCTGCGCACCATTCGCGTGCACGGATCGGCGGAGAAATACCGGCATGACCGGCTGAGCGGCAATTTCCGCCTGGACGCCCTGCAGGCGGCCGTACTGGACGTCAAATTGAAACACCTCGAAAGCTGGCATGCGGCGCGGCGCGCGCACGCCGACTTCTACGACCGCGCTTTCCACGACTCAGCGGTACAGACCCCGCGGGCGGCATACGCGGGCCACACCCTGACAAATCATCACATTTACAATCAATACGTGGTGCGCGTGCCGGAGCGTGACCGGGTGCGCGCGGACTTGCAAAAGGCCGGCATCGGCTGTGACATTTACTATCCCGTGCCCATGCACCTGCAACCCTGTTTCCGCGACCTGGGTTACCGGGCCGGCGATTTTCCGGAAAGCGAGCAGGCCGCCCGTGAAGTTCTGGCCTTGCCCATTTACCCGGAATTAACGGAAGCCATGCAACAGGCCGTTGCGGATGAAGTACTGAAGGCCATAGGCTGAAACCCATCTTCCCAATGAAACCAACGCACCCAAACCCGGTTCCGCGGCATGTCGCCATCATCATGGATGGCAATGGGCGTTGGGCAAAACAGCGCGGCGTGCCCCGTCTGAAAGGCCACGAGGAAGGCACCCAATCGGTGGAAGCCGTCCTGCGCGCGTGCAAGCAGGCCGGCATCCAGTACCTGACGTTGTACGCGTTCAGCACCGAAAACTGGGTGCGCGCTCCCTCGGAAATCAAAGGCTTGATGCGAATCCTGGCACAGTTTCTTAAAACCCGCGAGACCGACATGCTCCGGGAAAAAATCAGATTGCGTGCCATCGGACGCCTGCACGACCTGCCCCGCCCAGTGTTCAACGCGCTCCAGCGCGTCATGAAGGCCACGGAACATTTTACCCGCCGCCAGCTGATTCTGGCTTTGAGTTACGGCGGTCGGGATGAAATCACCCAGGCCGTCCGCGCCATCGCCCGGCGTGTCCAAGACGGCAAACTGGCCGTCCGGGATATTGACGAGGCCCTGGTCGCCCGGCACCTGTTCGCGCCCGATCTCCCGGATCCCGACTTGCTGATCCGGACCAGCGGCGAGATGCGGCTCAGCAATTTTATGTTATGGCAGGCGTCCTATACCGAACTTTATATTACGGAAACGCTCTGGCCCGATTTCCGCGAAGACGCTTTCGCCGAGGCCTTGGCGGTATACGCCCGCCGACAGCGGCGCTTCGGTCAGGTCAGTTAACTGGCAAGGAATTGGTATGACGGGATTGAATAAACGCATCGCGAGCGGACTATACCTCGGAACGGCCTTCCTGCTGATCGCCAACTGGGCGCCGTCCCTGAGCATCTGTGCGCTGCTTTGCGCCATAGCGACCATTGCGGTGCTGGAATTCTACCAATTACTGGATGCCATGACGATTCCCAGTTTTCGAATCATGGGCGTCGTCGCCAGTATCCTGCTGATCGCTGGAACCTGGCTTTCGCTCACCTTGAAAACGGCGGCGCTGGCCGGCGAGCACGAGTTGATCATTTTGTTCGTCACCATCATTGCGATTCTCATCCGGCAGTTTCCGCAGAAAAACAACGGCCAGCCCCTGGCCACCATGGCCTGCACGCTGTTCGGTATTCTGTACGTGCCGTTCCTGTTCAACTATTTCACCAAGCTGGCCTTTACCTGGGAATGCCCCTCCTGGCTGAACCCCATCGGGCCAACGGGCCGATGGCTGGTGTTCTATCTGATCGCGGTCGTCAAGAGCACGGATATCGGCGCCTTTGTCATCGGCAGTCGGCTGGGACGTCACAAACTGATTCCGCGCATTTCGCCGAGTAAGACCTGGGAAGGATTTATCGGTGGCGTGGCGGTCGGGTTGCTGGGCAGCCTATGCGTATACTTCCTGGCCGGCGGACATTTTGGCGTTATCACCATGAGAATTTACGACGCCATTTTCCTCGGCATTCTGTTGCCGGCCCTGGGCATGTTGGGCGATTTGACCGAATCCATGCTCAAGCGCGCCGCAAACAGCAAGGATGCCGGCCATCTCTTACCCGGCATGGGCGGCGCGCTGGATGTGCTGGATAGCCTCCTGTTTGGCGCGCCGGCGCTGTACATGTACATCAAAATTCTGCTGGCGTTTTAATGAGCGACACCCCCAAGAATATCGTCATCCTGGGCAGTACCGGCTCCATCGGTGAAAGCGCACTGCGCGTGGCGGCGGCGTTTCCGGACCGATTCCGGATCATCGGCCTGGCGGCCCAAACCAAGGTGGAGCGCCTGCTGGAACAGGCGCGGCTTTTTTCTGTTGAGCGCGTGGCCGTGGTCAATCTCGAATCAGCGCGGCGCGCCACACAACTGGCCCCGGCGGGCCTGACGGTGCTTTCCGGGCCGGAAGGCCTGGAGGAGTTGGCCGCGCAGGAATCCGCCGATATCGTGCTCGTGGCCGTCGTGGGCATGGCGGGCTTAAGTCCCGTACTGGCGGCCCTGCGCCAGGGCACGGACGTGGCGCTGGCCACCAAGGAAGTCCTGGTGGCGGCCGGTTACAAAGTCATTGCCGCCAGCCGTGCCTCGGGCGCACGGATTTTGCCGGTAGACAGCGAACACAGCGCCATCTTTCAATGTCTGGGCGGCCAGGGTGCGGACCGCGTACGCCGCCTTATGTTGACCGCCTCGGGTGGGCCGTTCGCGCATAACCCGCGCTTGGACCTGGAGAAAGTCACCGTGGTCGAAGCCCTGAAGCATCCCCGCTGGAACATGGGCCGCAAGGTGACAGTGGACTCGGCCACCATGATGAACAAAGGCCTGGAAATCATCGAAGCCCACTGGCTGTTCGGCGTGCCCTTCGACCGCATCGAGGTTGTGATTCACCCGGAAAGCATCGTGCATTCCATGGTCGAATTTCAGGACGGGAATGTTCTGGCCCAGCTCAGTGTTTCCGACATGCGCTTCGCCATCCAGTTGGCGCTCACCTGGCCGGAGCGCCTGGATGGCGGATTGCCAACCCTCGATTTAGCGCGGCTTGGGACGCTTCATTTTTCAGCGCCGGACGAGGCGCGTTTTCCCTGCCTGAGCCTGGCCCGCGCGGCGGCCCGGGTGGGCGGCACCATGCCGGTCATCCTGAATGCGGCCAACGAGGTGGCCGTCCAGGAATTTTTAAATAACAAACTGTCCTTCCCCGGCATCTGGCGCACAGTGGAACAGGTGCTGGGCCGGCATACCGCGCTGGCCGACCCGGACTTGCCGGATATTCTGGCGGCCGATCACTGGGCGCGCGCGGAAGCCAGCCGGCTGATTCAGGAACAATAAAATCAAGGAAATAAAAGGATCCTATGATTTTCCATGGCATTTATGTAACCGTAATTGTGTTGCTCTTATTTGGCGTATCCATCTTTGCCCATGAACTGGGCCACTTCATCACCGCCCGCTTGTTCGGCATGGTCGTGGAAGTCTTCTCGTTAGGTTTCGGACCATCCATCTGGAAAAAGAAATATCGTGGCACTCTGTACAAGATCGGTATTTTCCCCATTGGCGGGTACGTGGCCCTGCCCCAGATGGATCCGACTGAGGCCCTGCCGGCCGCGAAGCCGAAACAAACCGATATCACTGCAGGGACATCGGACAATGAACCGGCTACACCGCCGCCTAAACCCCTGCCACCGGTGGCGCCCTGGAAAAAAATCGTCGTGGCGGCGGCCGGCGCCGCCGGAAATATGGTGCTGGCCGCGATCATCGCCTGGATTGTCTATTGGGGCGGCAAGCCATCCACACCGGGCGAACGTTCCGCCGTTATCGGTTTTGTGGAAACCAATTCGGTTGCCTACACCAGCGGCTTGCGGATCGGCGATGAAATTCTTGCGGTAAATGATGTCGCGGTTACAAAGTGGAACGATGTCATCCAGGAAAACGCGCGCTTTGAATCCGTCCGCTTCGCCATCCGAACACCGCAGGGCACCAACTTGATCACGGTGCCGACGGAAAAGAACGCGCTGGGTTTCCGGATGGTGGATGGCCTGCGCGAAGTCTCGCTATGTAAAGTCATGACCGTGGAGGCGGAGTCCAGCGCGGCCCAGGCCGGCGTTCATCCGGAGGACCTCATCGTCCGGTTCAACGACGTCCCCGTGCTCAGCGTGGATCACCTGATCGCACTCGTGTCCACACGGCCGGATATGCCGACATCGCTCGCCATTGAACGCAGCGGGCAAATCCTAACCCTCACCGTTTCGCCGCAGCTTGACCCGGCCCTGGGTCGCGCGCGGATCGGCATCCGCTTCGACCCGATGGCCGTGGATTACGATCGGGTGGTTCACATCCCACCCAGCGTTCAACTGAAGGGTCATGCCACCATGATCCTCAGGGTGGTCCGTGCGCTTGTTTCGAAGGAAGCCCGGCACACGGCCGAGGGACTCGGCGGTCCACCCATGATTCTTTACATGATCCAGGATGCCGTGCGCAAAGGCATCATGATCGCCCTGTGGTTCATGTGCTTCCTTAACGTGAACCTGGCCATCATCAACCTCCTGCCGATCCCGGTGCTTGATGGAGGGCACATCATGTTTTCCCTGTGGGAGCTAATCACCCGGCGTCCGATTCACCCGAAACTGATTGGCTGGATTTACCAGGTTTTCTTTTTCCTGTTTATCGCGGCGATTATCCTGCTCTCGGGGCGTGATTTTCAGCGGCTCTATCAACTCCGCCAGCTATCGAAAACGGTTGCCCGTCAGATGGCCGTAACAAACGCGGCGACCGGCGCCGTGACCAACGCGCTCGCCGTTCCGGAGGTCGTCACCAACGAACCGGCGGCGCCGTAAACCCGGCGCTAATTTCGCCGCGTGCCGTACCTGGTCTGGCGCCTGCCCTCCGTCTTTTCCGGTCCGCTGTCCGTCATCCGTCGTCCGTCATCCGGAGGGGCTTGCCCGCCTATGGAGGGTTATCCATTGTGTCACTCGATTTGCGCTTGTCCCGCCTCGGCCACCGTTGTATACTCGCGGCACGTTGGATAAA
>JBDRSI010000139.1:0-4938 GCA_043825055.1 Verrucomicrobiota bacterium | reverse complement strand
AGTTGCCCGCTCTTCCGGATAGGAGTCCCAGGAAAGCTGCAGCGATTGCAGGTGAAGATTGGCAATCTCTGTCAACGACAGTCGGTGGTTACTGTTGGCAACCCGCTTGAAATAGCGATCGCGATAAGCGACTGGCTTTATCGGGAACTCACTCACACGAACAATGACAACGTTCTTACCATTTACAGGGGTCATTTCAATATCCGGGATGATGGACGGCGTCGTGTTATGCTTGATCTCATTTGCCCAGTTCTGCATGGATTCTTCACCACACGATGCGCCGATAATCTTGCCGTCATCGGCCACACCGATCAGGACTGTCCCTCCCCGCTTATTGGCAAAGGCGCAAAGCGTCTCGATAACATCCTTGCCAAAGGATACCTTGAATTCAAGAACTTCCGACTCCCCTTCTGTGATTAATCGTTGAACCTTCATGTTGCTATCCGAATTCGCGTCATTTAGCCTGCTCGCAGTGCTACAGCGTTGCAGGCGGGCGTGTTTCCTCCATAGGCGGACAACTCGCGGGCAAATCCGGACAATTCAGCTTTCCGTCTTTTCTTCAGAATATTCCTTTATCTGACGTAAGCAAACTGCCCGGACATCCTCATGCTTTTGATACGCTTTTGTCCACTCGACGGTCTTTAGAATCGCTTTTTCCAGATTCCATTTTGGGCGCCAGCCCAGTTCCGTCCTGGCCTTGGACCAATCCAGCTTTAAATAGTGTGCCTCGTGCGGATGCTCGCCTTGATCCACGGCAAAGGCCGGCGCACCCCCCCATAGCGAACATAGTTTATCAACGATCCACTGCACGGGCCGGGCGTCATCATCCCACGGCCCGAAGTTCCAGGCATCCGCAAAACGCGGCCCTTGCTCAACCAGTTTTTGAGCCAGCCGGAGGTAACCGGAGAGCGGTTCCAGGACATGTTGCCACGGCCTGATGGCCAGAGGATTGCGGACGACGATTTTCTCGCCCTTTAACAATGCCCGGACGCAGTCGGGGACAAGCCGGTCAATGGCCCAATCGCCGCCGCCGATGACGTTACCTGCCCGCGCGGTGGCCAACGCCACTCCATGCTGATCAAACTTTTCCGGATTAAAATAGGAGGTGCGATAGGCGGCGGTGACAATTTCCGAACACGCCTTACTGCTGGAATAGGGATCGTATCCTCCCAAGGGTTCGTTTTCCCGGTATCCTATCAGTCTTTCTCTGTTCTCATAACATTTGTCGGTGGTCACATTTACGACAGCTTTCACGCCTTTGCAGGCGCGCACGGCATCCAGAAGATTCACCGTGCCCATGACGTTAACGGCATAGGTTTCGACCGGATTCTTATAGGATTCACGCACCAGCGGCTGGGCGGCCATGTGAATGATGATTTCAGGAGAGGCCGATTGCAATACCCGTGCTAACGACGCGGAATCCCGGATATCGGCAATCACGCCGGTGACCAGCTTGTCCATGCCGCATAAGTCATGCAAGCTCGGATCCGTAGGCGGAGCAAGCGCGTAACCCGTCACCCGGGCGCCCAGCGCATGGAGCCAGAGCGAGAGCCAGGCGCCTTTGAACCCGGTATGCCCGGTCACCAGCACCCGCTTGCCGCGATAGAAGTCAGTCATGGCGCTCATAATTAAATTCGACGCCTTAATTTTTACCAGCTCATGATAGGTTCAACCGCAGGCGGAATCAAGTTGAAGTGGTAAGTTTAAGTTCAAGAGGATGTTTTCTTAAGTGATTGAATCAATCCAAACAACATTTTGGAGATCTGTGTCGACTCGTTGACTAACTCTGCGGCGCTGTTTTCAGTGAGGTACCCCAAATCAGCCGCAATCATCAGTTGGGTGCGTAATTCGCCGGCCGAGCCTTTTGCATAACCGACGAATTGAGCAAATTCCTTGTGCGTGATACGTTCTGCTCCTTCAGCAATGTTAGAGGGGATAGACACCGCTGCACGAGTAATTTGATCACGAAAGCCATAATCCTTACAGGCTTGTAGCGCGCGATAAACACATACCGCCAGTGCTCGGCTGCGTTGCCAAACACTCAAATCTTCGAAGCTCTTACCCATCAGTAGTCCTTATAACTTAAACGCTCAACTTGCAACTTCAACACTTGCAACTTCAACTTACCACTTCAACCGCGCTTCGCGCGTTTACCATACCTTCCACGGTGCTTTGCCTTCCTGCCACAAATGGTCTAAAAGACGCTTGTCGCGCAACGTATCCATACATTGCCAGAAGCGGTCGTGGCGATAAGCCACAAGCTGACGGTCTTTGGCCAAGCGTTCCAACACATCAGTTTCCAGAATACTGCGATCGTTTTTCAGATATTGAAACATCGCCGGCTCGAAAACCATGAATCCGCCGTTGATCCAGCCTTCGCCAATCTGGGGTTTTTCCGTAAATTCCGCGACGCGGTTGCCGTCCAGCACAATCCCGCCGAAACGGGACGGCGGACGCACCGCCGAAACCGTGCCGATACATCCATGTGCCCGATGGAATTTCAGCAACGCACGAATATCAATATTTGCCACCCCGTCGCCATACGTCAGCATAAAGGTCTCGTTCTTAAGCCACGGCTCCAGGCGTTTAACACGGCCGCCGGTCAGGGTATCCTGACCGGTATCAATCAGGTGGACCGTCCATTTTTCGGCCACGGACTTCCGTTTTTTTACCCGATCACTAGCCAGATCAATGGTCATATCACTGCTCATGTTATGGTAGTCGCAAAAATAATGCTTGATCACCTCGCCTTTGTAACCCAGAGCGACGAAAAACTCCTTGACCCCATAATGGGCATAGCTCTTCATGATATGCCACAGGATCGGCTTCCCGCCGATTTCGATCATCGGCTTGGGTTTGAGTTCGGTTTCTTCAGCCAGCCGCGTTCCCAATCCACCCGCCAATATAACGACTTTTGTCATAGCCTGATTCCTTTACACTTCAGTTTGCCGAATAAAGAAGATATAGCCAAAGATATATGAATTTGTTTGCCCGCGAAACACTCGAAACACGCGCGAATTTAGGGTCAGGTCGAATTAAGACTTAACTAACTTTCCCGTTCCTTTCCGGGAGAACAGAGCGAACCACTTCCGAAAGTTGTTTCACTGTCGGCAGTTTGCCTTTCAGTTCGCCGGGCAGTTTGGACTGTAGTTGATATACCGCAACGCCGATGGGATTACGCTTGGTTAATTTGGCTGAAGATTGCAGCAGTTTCTCATCGCCGCCTAATTCTGCGACGGGCTGTCGCAGAATCTGATTTACCATACCATGATCGGTTTCTCGCGCAGCTTGTGCGAGAAATTCAGGAGCGGTGTAGGATTTGTAAAGTCGGCGCATGTCCCATACATTACGCGGTGAAAAGCCGGTCGTGGCCGGAAATGCTCGCCGCAAGTCCGCCGAGACCAATTCAACCACCGAATCGCCCCATCCGAGCAGTTGCTGTTTTTCCAAGATCTCGCACCCGATGTCCCAGTAGAGCAGGATCAGGTCGCAATTGACTGCCCGTGCCGCTGAGAGGCGGGCGGAGATCACCCGCGCCTTCAAGTCCTCCACAAACCGGCGGTATTCCGGCGAGGCCATCACGGTCGAGTCGTTTGCGTTCTTCATTGCACCAGTTCCTCTAATGTGAGCTTTCGCCCACAACCCAGTCAATCCGCAGAATATCGAGCAAAGAATTTGGAATTCTGACAGGATTAACAGGATTGACAGGATGGGGAGCGAAAATAAAAACGAACTCTTTCTGCGTCTTAATCCTGTACATCCTGTTAATCCTGTCAAAAAATTCCGTGTTTTCTTGTTTTTTATAGCGGTTCCGAGTGGATAAGGTACTAATGCGGACTATGCCGCAATCTCGCCAAGCAGAGTGGTTGTATCAACTTGCCGCGGCCAATTCACTCATAGTTTAATAATTATTAGATTATATTGGAATGTCAACAAACATCCCGGCGTCTTTGTCCTTCAACATTCCACGCCGGCCTACAACCCCAGCATTTTCATGATGGGGTTATTGAATATCCGCGTGGCACGCTGGCGCAGTTGCTTGGCGCGATTGAGCCGGGTCTGCAGGAACTTGATCTCACCATTATTTTCGCCATTGCCCGCCTGGCGCAGTAATGCTTCAGCATGGTCGAATTCCGCGCCGGCGGTGCGAAGCTTACCCCGTACCAATTCCAGAAGCCCCTGCCGCAAAGCCACCCCAAGATGGTCTACTACCCGGTAATAATTCTTGCGGTCATCCTTCTTCCAAATTCTTTGAAGCAATCCCAGGCTCTCCAGCTGTCGGGCCGCAATGCTGACCGCGGCCTTGCTGAGCCCCAGGTTCCGCCCGATGTCATCCAGCGAGCTGTCGCCATCGGTCATATAAATATCGCCCAGCACCTGCCCGATAATCCGGCCCATGCCAAGATCCTGGGTAGTCCGGCCGGCCACCTCGATCAGGCGCGTCCTAACTTCCCGGGTTATTATATTTTGCTGTTTTGTCATCTTTTACAATTTTGTAAAACCTGCCTGAATACTAACACCTTCGGTTGGCGCGTCAACATCTTTATTAAGGTAGGCCATAGACCATAGGCAACAGATTATTGCCGACAAGCAATGTTTATGCCCACACGCTATGCTGGCTATGGTTTGCCGCTGTCTTCCACAGCGTCATGTCTGATAATACTCCCGATACCAATCCACAAATTTTTTAATTCCCACTTCCAACGGAGTGCTCGGTTGGAACCCCGTATCCCTTACCAGGTCCGCGACATCCGCGCAGGTGGCTTCCAGATCCCCCGCCTGCATGGGTATCAATTCTTTTTCGGCGTGTTTGCCCAAGTACGACTCCAATATTTCAATGAATCGCAGGAGTTGTTCCGGTTTATGATTCCCGATGTTATAGAGCCGGTAAGGGGCACTACTGGTTCCCGGGTCCGCTTTGACCTGATCCCAGAGGGC
>JBDRSI010000138.1:0-18587 GCA_043825055.1 Verrucomicrobiota bacterium | reverse complement strand
AATATTGAGTTGGCGAAAGCCATTGATCCACACCGTGATTTTTTCGCCGGAGTCGCCGTGTTAAATCCGCTTTACCCGGCCTGGGAACGCGATCTGGAAACCTGCGCCGGCAAATTGGGATTAAAGGCGCTCCGGCTTGTTCCCCAATACCATAATTACAGGCTGGATTGCCCTGAAGTTTTAGTAATGGTTCAAAAAGCCGCCAATCTTAAACTGCCCGTTTTCATTCCCCAGCGGCTTGTGGATGTTCGCGGGCGGCATTGGATGGATACGGAACAAACCATCAACCTTTGCGAAGTCGGCGTTCTTTGCCGCGCGGCGCCCGAAACAAAGGTTGTTTTTACCGAGGCGGCGGTTAATCCGGAAGAACTGGTTGACAAACGCGGGCGCGTGAGTTATCCAAATCTTTATTTTGAAATGTCCCGTTTCCGTTCCGTTCTGGGACAGAATATCAAACGGATGGTCCAATTGATTGGACATGAGCGTGTTCTTTTTGGTTCCGGCGCACCGTTCAAGGAAATTACCCCGGCGCTTTTGAAACTTCAGCATGCGGCGCTCAGTCCGAAAGAAAAGAATGCGGTTGCCTTGCAAAATGCCGTCCGTATTTTGCGGATTTCGTAAAAGACGGCAACTGCCAGGAAGACAGACGGATGGAGAACCGGGCTGAATAGCTTGCGTTCCTGTCCTGATAGTCGGTTTTCACCCCTGTCGCAAATCGGGAAAAAACATTCACAAATCGCGGCGGCCGTCTCCCGCCCTTTATGATAAGAATTGCATAAAACAAATGACTGCGGATTATTTCGCCGGCGAAGGCGTATCCGTGGACGGTATATAGATATTCAGATAAATAATAACAGGAACTGTTGGCGGAGTACCGCCCAAGCCGGTGCAGCAGGAACGGAGTACTTAACCGCAAAGGTCGCAAAGACAAGAGATTCTGGATTTAATATTCCTTTATCTCATCCTGCAACCCGCCTGCATCGTTGGGCGAAGCACTGCGGGTAGGTCAGCCTGATCTGGTCAGCTGACGGATAAAAAACCCGCAGATCTCTGTGCTCTTTGCGGTTAATATCGCTTTGTCAGTTTTGTGAAGTTATTTATCTGAAACACTATAACCGATGAAAATTTGCGTGACGGTTCATCAGTGTTTTACCGCAGGACGCTTTTTGCTGAAAACGGGCAGGCGAACTGGCCAGGTTTTTTCGCTTCGTTACGCGCCATCGGTTACGATAGCTTTGTCAATGTGATTGAACCGGCCCGGGAAAACATGCCGATTGCCGATTTGGCGCGTTTATGCGCCGCGTATCTACGGCAAATCATTCCTGCGGAAGGAATCCAAGCTGAGTAAAAGCATGTGTAAAGGAGGAGAGAATATGCTTGATTGGACAGCAACAAGGGCGGATATCGAAAAGGCCTCAGTTGAAACCGTGATTTTGCCGATCGGTTCCATTGAGCAGCATGGTCCGCACCTGCCGATCGGGTGCGATTATATTCAGGCAGAAATAATAGGGCGCCGAATCGCGGAAAAACTCGGGAACGCGCTGTTATTGCCGGCCCTGTCCTATTCCAACGCAATCGAACATGCGGGATTTGCGGGAACTGTTTTTATGCGTCCCGCCACCCTGATGCAAGTGATCGAAGATCTGGTTGCATCAATCCGCCGATGGGGATTCGTTAAACATATTGTTCTGATGAATCTGCATGGCGGCAACTGGTCCCTGAAACCGGCTGTTCGCGAACTTAATCAGCGAAACAGGGATTTACTGGTTATCCTCATTGATCCCATGCGGTTTTATTCGGCATCGGATTCAGACCTGCACGCCGGCAAAGCGGAGACGTCGGCGATGATGTATCTGCTTGGCAAACAAAACATTCACAACGCGTCTGCGCGGGATTATGTGCCGGAAAACATGGATGCGGATTATCTGAATTATGCGGGGATACACGAAATTACACCGGACGGCATTTGGGGCAAGCCGAGCGAGGCAAGCGTTCAATTCGGCAAACGCGTGGTTGATAAATTTGTTAATACCGCGGTTGAATATATTGTTAAAATAATCGACAAGGTGCGCCGTTTAAAAAAGGCAAAAAAATCTTTATGAAAAAAACTTCCCGGATTTATGAAGATGACGGACGGTTTGCCCTGACCATCGGCAACGTAAAATTCCGCAACAACTTCGTGGTTGCTTCCGGACCAACAGTGAAATGGAAGGAACAACTGGTCCTGGCCGAGGAATCCGGCTGGGCCGGCGCGAGCCTCAAGCTGGCATTCGATCCGGAGCCCTATATCAGCCTGCCGCCCCGGTATCGCTATTTCAAGAAGGAAGCCTACCACGCCTTCACCGCCGAAAAGCGACTAACCTTCAAAGACTGTCTGCGCCTCCTGGAAGAAGGCCGGCAGGCGACCCGTCGTCTGGTATTGTTTGCCAATATCACCTATATCGGCGACAAACCCGGCCTGACCGGCTGGATTGAGATAGCCAAACAGGCGGAAGCCTCCGGCGCCCATGCGATTGAATTGAATATGTGCTGTCCAAATATGTCGTTCAACGTCGCCATGACGGAATCGGCGCGGACGGAACAGACCGGCGCCAGCATGGGTCAGAACGCAACCGTCGTCAGCATGATTGTGGAAGCCGTTAAGCAGGCGGTCAAAATCCCCGTGTTCGTGAAGATCACACCGGAAGGCGGCCGGATCGCCGATGTGGCCAAAGCCTGTTACGACAAAGGAGCCGACTGCGTGTGTTCGGTCGCCAACCGGCTGGCCATTGCCGACTTCGATATTGAGAATATCGCCCAGGGCCCTTATCGCCTGCAGGACGAACCGACCTTAGCCTGTTTTTCCGGTCCTTGGATCAAACCCCTGGCCCTGCGCGACGTGTTCGAAATCCGGCGCAAGGCAGGGCCTCAGCCGTTCATCATGGGTACGGGCGGAATCGCCAGTTCGCGGGACGCCGTGCAAATGATCATGTGCGGGGCCGACTTGATCGGCGTATGCACGGAAACGATGCTCAAGGGTTTTGAATTCCTGCCGCGCTGGCTCAAAGGGCTGGGCAACTTCATGGATCGGCGCGGATATCGAAATTATCGTGATTTCCGCGACCTGGCAGTCGGCAAGATTACCTCGGCCGACAAACTCACGTTGCACGGCGGCTACGCGGAAGTGGACCTTGACAAATGTACAGGATGCGGACTGTGCTCCGCCGTCGGCCACTGTAACGCCATTACAATCGTGGACAAGAAAAGCTGCATTGACCGTAAAAAATGCCTGGCCTGTTCAACTTGTGTGGACGTATGTCCCACCGGCGCCATCCGCATGGTGGACACCGGCATTTTGGAGAAAAAATCATGAAGCGACTGATTAAAAAAGGCGATCCCCAGCGGGCCCAGGAAATCGTTCTCGGCCAGGATGCCTATCTGGACACGCTCTATGGCTGCTTTCGCCTGCATAACCCGAAGGGCGACGCCTTTGCTCCGCAGCGTGAGGTTGAGCTGCTGGCGCGTAGCGGCAAAACCGTTCGCGTGACTGTGCCACCCGCCATGAAAGTCGAGTTACCCGCTGATCAGAAGGTGGTCAACACGGATCTTTTCCGTCTGGAAGAAATCGGCCGGCACGGCGATTCGATGCACCTGTTGACCATGCGCGCGGGCTGGAACCAGACGGCCGGGGACATTCGGCGGATGATCAAGTTAGACAAGCACGGCTCTTTTGTGGCCAAGATAACCGGCCCGGGATTTGATATCCCAATAGCAACTTCATCCGTGTTACGGCTCGGCCGGAACAACACCTGGATCGGCATGATCCTGGTGCATCCCGAAGTACGCCGGCAGGGCATTGCCAACGCCATGATGCAGGCCTGCGTGCGTTATGCGCTGGAGCAAGGCAAAGTGATTAATGGGCTTGATGCCACTCCCATGGGCAACACGGTGTATGGCGCCGTGGGCTATGTTAATTCCTATCGCCTCTGGCGCTCCGTTTTCCAACTGGCCGAATTTGCAGGCAAGCCGTTCGACCGTCAGCACGTGACTCCCATGACGGAGACCGATCTGCCGGCGGTCATCCGCTACGACGCCTCGGCATTCCTGGAGCGCGAGGACATTCTGCGCAAGCTGTTTGAAGACGGCGCCGGGGGCTGTTTTGTGTATCGCAACGACGCAGGCGCGGTTCAAGGTTACTGCTATTCACGTCCCGGCCGTCTGCGTCCCTGCGTAGGCCCGTTCATCGCGGATACGGAGGAGATTGCCCGCCATCTATTGACGGCCGTTTCTCAAAAATTGCTGGAAAACAAAAAGAACGAAACGGCGTTTCTGGACACGCCGGAGAGCAAATTCGCGGACAGAGGCGTGTACGTGGAGCGTGCATTCGACCAGGAAAAAAAGCCGTCCGGCCACCGGCTGAGCGCCACGTTGAAGCCCGTGCGCGATTTCACGCGCATGTACCAGCTCGTGCATGACACCGAGGCGGACGCGCTGGTCAACCGTTTCATGCAGGCCGAAGGCCTGCATAAAGAGTCCCCGCGCGTGGCCGACTTTGCCGCGACCATGAACCGGGCCGTAAATAACTACACGGAAACGCTGGCGTTCATGACGCTCGAACGCGAATCCCTTCAGCAGAAATACTGGGGCATCACCGGGCCGGAGAAGGGCTGAGGGAAGGACGGAGAGGAAGCAAACATCCAACATCGAACATCGAACATCGAACGTCCAACGCCGAATGGAAGAGCGGGACGACGGACGGCGGAAAACCGCATCAAATGCAGAAATCAGCAATCGGAAATCGAAAATCAGCAATTCTGCTACGGCTCGTTTCGGCTTTTGAGTTCGATCGTGACCGGGCCGTCGTTCATGATTTCCACCGTCATCATCGCCTGGAACTGGCCGGTAACAACCCGTTCCGCACCCAGGATGCGGCGCAGGCCGGCCACATATTCCTCGTAAAGCGCGTTAGCTTGCTTGGCGGGCGCCGCGAGAATAAAGCTGGGGCGGTTGCCTTTGCGGGTATCGGCATGCAGGGTAAACTGGGAAATCACGAGGATAGACCCGCCTATTTCCATAATCGCGCGGTTCATGCGGAGCTGCTCATCCGGAAAAATACGCAGCGCCGCCGTTTTCTCGGCCAGATAGCCTGCGTCTTCCACCGTATCGCCCTGCTTAACACCCAGGAGCACTACGTAGCCCCGGCCGATGGCGCCAATTTCCCGGCCCGCTACGGTTACGCTCCCCCGCTGTACACGCTGGATCAAGGCTTTCATGAAATCTTACCAAGAATTTTCTTGTTTGCCCGTTTCAAAACCAATATAAATAAGTTTTTAGTAATGCCTAAGTTACGTAGGGGCGTTTGCCGAAATGGCGCGACGCAAGGTCGCGCCCTACAACGGCAACAGTAGGGCCTCAGCTTGCTGAGGCCATTATTCTCTGTCTCAAACTATACACGAAGGATGCGATGTTATGAACGACAAAATCAAGGTTGGCATTGTCGGCTCCAAGTTTGCCGCGGATTTTCACGCCTTCAGTTACCGCCGCAACCCCGCGGTGGAGATCGCCGCCGTGGCAGCCATTGACAACCTGGAGCCATTTGCACTCAAGTGGTCCATTCCGCGGACCTACGCCGACTACAAGGAGTTGCTGGCCAAGGAAGACCTGGATCTGGTCTCGGTCTGTGTGCCTAATTTTCTGCACCACGACGTCGTGCTGGCGGCGGCAAGTCACGGCAAGCACGTATTCTGTGAGAAGCCCCTGGCCACGGCCGTCAGCGATGCCCGCGCGATGATCGCCGCCTGCCGGAAAGCCGGGGTCCTGTTGTTCTATGGCGAGGACTGGGTCTTTGCCCCGGCCCTGCGCCGGACCGAGGAAATCATCCGCGAGGGCGGCCTCGGGAAGGTGCTCTATGTGAAGGCCAAGGAATGCCATAACGGTACGCACAGTCCCTATGCCAAGGCCAAGGCCTCATGTGGCGGCGGGTGTTTGATTCACTTGGCCATCCACCCCCTGGGCTGGATTCTGCACCTGCTGGGCAATGGCGGCAAAAACAAGGTGGTTGAAGTGTTCGGCAAGTGCAACGGCGGGCTCCAGGACAATTACGTCCACAAGGACAATGGCGGCGAGGATTTTGCCCTCGGCATCCTGAAATTCGCCAACGGCGAGCATGCGCTCATCGAGGGCAATTACATCACCGTGGGCGGCATGGATGACAAAATAGAAATCTATGGCTCGGAAGGTAACCTCAAGGCCGACCTCACCTTAGGTTCATGCCTGAACGTGTACAGCCGTCCCGGGTATAGCTACGCCATTGAAAAAACCGACAACACCCTCGGCTGGACCAAACCGGCGGTTGACGAGTTTTTGAACTTGGGCTATGTTGACGAATTGGCGGAAGCCGTGGATTGCGTGCGGCAGAACCGCAAACCGATTTACGGCTGTAGCGGCGAGCTGGGCCTGGCCTGCGTGGAAATTATTACCGCCCTGTATCAATCCAACCAGACCGGGGCACTCGTGCGTGGAAAATGGGGATAGGACGCGGCCAATTGCAGATGGCGAGATGGGTGATGGTTAATGGTTGATGTATAGATATTCAGATTATTTAACCGCAAAGAACGCATAGAACACAAAGGCAAAACAATCCCATTTTCTCTGCGATCTTTGCGGTTAATTTATGAATTTCTATGCCGCCTTAAGAAAGGAACCCACGAATGAAAGTTGACGTTAACACCAAGTTGCAGGCAATGTTTTCCCTGGAAGGCAAAACGGCAGCCATAACCGGCGCAGGCGGCGTGCTGTTCAGCGCCGTCGCGCGGGGCTTGGGCCAGCTGGGCGTGAAGGTGGCCTCCCTTGATCTACGCCTGAACGAGGCCCAGAAGACCGCTGATGAAATCAAGGCCGCCGGCGGTAACGCCATGGCCGTCGAGATTGATGTCCTTAAGCCGGAGAGCGTTACAAAAGCCAAGGATGCCGTGCTCGCCAAATTCGGCCGGGTGGATATTCTGATCAACGGCGCCGGCGGCAATCATCCCAAGGCTACTACCAAGCCGGAGGAAAAGGTTTTCTTCTCCGATCTCTCGTTAGAGGGCATCCGCTTCACCTTCGATTTGAACATCATGGGCACGGTGATTCCCTCCATGATTTTCGGCAAGGTCATGATCCAGCAGGGCGAAGGGGTTATCATCAACACGTCGTCCATGAGCGCCGACATTCCCTTGAGCCGCGTCCTGGCGTATTCAGCCGCCAAGGCGGGCATCAGCAACTTTACCAAGTGGCTAGCCGCCGACATGGCTCTCAACCATTCCCCAAAAATCCGGGTCAATGAAATCCGGCCCGGGTTCTTCCCCACCCTGCAGAATGCGGACCTGATTAACAAGACACCCGGGACGTTGACCGCTACCCGGGGCGGTGATATTTTAGGCAAAACACCCATGAAACGCTATGGCCAGCCGGAGGAATTGGTCGGCGCCATCGCCTACCTGTGCTCGCCCTCGGCCTCGTTCACTACCGGCAGCAGCATCGCAATTGACGGCGGGTTCGGCTCCTTCTCCGGGGTCTGAAGAAATTCAGTGATTCAGTGATTCAATGATTGAGTGATTTAAAGCCTTTTCCGTAAAGATACACGTTTTTTTGTGTATAAATTTAACTCCAAGTCCGCAATGCTTTTTGCGGAGATAGTTAAACGTTGCCTTGACCTCCCCCTCTAACGAAGGTAATTGGGTGGCATGCAACCGTGTGGCGAATTTGGGTACCCGAGCTTGTCGAGGGGTTCGAAAAAGCAAGGCAAGCTTGGGCTGGATGTGGGTGCGCCGCGCGTAGCGCTATACTCGCGTATGCGCAAGCGCGGCAAGCCCTCAGACAGCCCAAGATCACCGCCGCCTTTTTCGAACTAAATTCGCCACACTGCCGTGGGCTAAACATATAATCGTTCAATATCTTACCATGAAATATACTGTGATCATCGCCGACGACCGCTACCCCCATTACCGCGAAGAAACCACCGTGCTGAGCACCATTGGCGCGAACATTGTCACGATCAAAAGCCAGATAGCGGCCGATTTAATACAGGCTTGCCCGTCGGCTGACGGCATCATCGTCAATCTGGCGCCCATCAATGCCGACGTGATTGCCGCCCTGACGCGTTGCCGGATCATTTCCCGTTATGGCGTCGGTTACGACAATGTGGACGTGAAAGCCGCCACGGCCAAGGGCATCTGGGTGGCCAATGTGCCGGATTATTGCGGCGAGGACGTTTCCGACCAGGCGCTGGCTCTGCTCATGAGTTGTGTCCGCAAGGTCGCCTTGCGGGACCGGCAAGTCCGTGCCGGCGTCTGGAGCATACAAAGCGCCGGGCCGGAATGGCGGATTCAAGGCAAGACCCTTGTGTTTTTCGGCTTCGGCCAAATCGCGCGCATTCTGCACCGCAAGCTGGGCGGGTTCCAGTTGAAACGGGTCCTGGTCTATGACCCTTTCCTGGATGAAGCCGCCATCCGCGCCTTGGGCGCGGAAAAAACCGATTGGGACACGGCCCTGCGGGACGGCGACTTCTTTTCCATTCATATGCCGCTCAACGACAAGACCCGGGGTCTGTTTAACGAGGTGGCGTTGCGCAAGATGAAGCCGACGGCCATCATAATAAACACCTCGCGCGGACCGATCATTGACGAGCGCGCGCTCTATCGCGCATTGTCGGAGCACTGGATTAACAGCGCCGGCTTGGACGTGTTTGAAACGGAGCCGGTGAATCCCAATAATCCTCTGCTTACGCTGGACAACATCACCGTTTCAGGTCATACCGGCTGGTACACGGAAGAATCGCAGACGGAATTGAAACGGAAGGCGGCGGAAAACGTGCGGGACGCCCTGGTCGCCGGACGGCCGAAATACGCGGTGAACCGAATTGAATGAAGAATGTAGAATTAAGAATGCAGAATGACAGATTTGTTATGATTTCGTTTCTTCATTCTACATTCTGCATTCTGCATTTCTCAACACGCGCGGGATAAAATCAGGAGACTAATAAAAATGCAAAATACACTGAAAACAATCCACGACATGGGTATTGTGCCCGTAGTCAAGATTGATAACGCCGCCGACGCCGTGCCGCTGGCGCGCGCGCTCGCGGAAGGCGGCCTGCCCGTGGCGGAGATTACGTTCCGCACAGCCGCGGCCGAGGAAGCCATCCGGAACATAGCCGCCAGCGTGCCCGAAGTGTTGCTGGGCGCCGGCACGGTGCTGACGGTGGACCAGGCCGAGCGTGCTGTCAAGGCTGGAGCGCAGTTCATTGTGACGCCCGGCTTCAGCCCGACGGTCGTCAAATTTTGCGCCGAGCGTGCCATTCCAATTACACCCGGCATCGCCACGCCAACTGAAATTCAAATGGCGTTAGAGCATAACCTGGACGTCGTCAAATTTTTTCCGGCTGACGCTTTTGGCGGCGTCAAGACCCTGAAAGCCCTGAGCGCACCGTTCGGCGCGGTGAAGTTCATTCCCACCGGCGGCATCAGCGCGGCGAATCTGGCCGAATATATCCTGTTTCCCAAGGTGCTGGCCTGCGGCGGAAGCTGGATGGTGAAGGACGAATTGATCAAACAGGGGCAATTTGCCGAAATCACGCGCCTGACCCGCGAAGCCATTGAAATTATGCTCGGCTTCGACCTGGCCCATATCGGCGTAAACACGGCAGACGCCGCCGCGTCGCTGGGCATCGCCCGGCAGTTGGCGCTGATGTTCAACCTGCCGCTCAAGGAAGGCAACAGCTCCAACTTCGCCGGCAAGGGCCTTGAAATCAACAAGAGTAAGGGGCTGGGCACACACGGCCACATCGCCATGGCCACCAACAGTATCGCGCGGGCTTGTGTATGGTTGGAGCGCAAAGGCATAGCCATTGACATGAACTCGGCCAAGAAGGACCCTGCCGGGGTGTTGGTGGCCGTGTATTTGAAAGACGAAATCGGCGGTTATGCCGTGCATCTGTTGCAGAAGAAGTGATTTGAGGAAGAGTTCAGAGGTCAGAAGTCAGCGGTCAGAAGTCAGAGGTCAGAGGACAGACCGGAGAAGACGGACGACAGACGGCGGATGACAGAATTGACTGATCGCTGACCTCTGATCTCTGACTTCTTTCTTCCACATTCTGCATTTTTAATAAAAGGAAGACCAAGATGAACCAACGCATTGTGACATTTGGGGAGATCATGTTGCGCTTGAAAGCGCCGGGGTTCGAGCGGCTGTTTCAGTCGCCACTCATGGAAGCGACTTTTGGCGGCGGCGAGGCCAACGTGGCAGTGTCGCTGGCAAATTTCGGCTTGAACGCGGCTTTTGTGACCGTCCTGCCGAAAAACGAAATTGGGGATGCCTGTATCGCGGAACTTCGCCGCTTCGGCGTGGACACCTCGCTCATCGTCCGTGGCTCCGGCCGCATGGGTATTTATTACCTGGAAAACGGGGCCAATCAGCGCGCCTCCAAGGTTGTTTATGACCGCGCCCATGCGGCACTTGCCCTGGCTCAGCCGGGCGCGCTGGACTGGAAAAAAATATTTGCCGGCGCCGCCTGGTTCCACATTACCGGCATTACCCCGGCCATCAGCCAATCCGCCGCCGATCTTTCGATGGCAGCGGTCCAGGCGGCCAGGCAGGCCAGGCTGACCGTCTCCTGCGATTTCAATTACCGCGGCAAGCTATGGAAATACGGCAAGACCGCGCCGGAAGTCATGAACGAGCTGGTAAAATTCGTGGACATCGGCATCGCCAACGAGGAAGATTGCCAGAAATCGTTGGGCATCAAGGTGGACGTTAAAGTTGAAAAGGGCCAACTTGACATCGCCCAATATAAGGCCCTGACCGACAAGGTGCTGAACACTTTTCCCAATCTGAAGATGATCGCCATCACCTTGCGCGAAAGCCACAGCGCCGATGTCAATGGTTGGTCCGCCTGCTTGAACGACCGACGGCAGTTCCTGCTCAGCCGGAAATATGAGATCACCGACATTGTGGACCGTGTTGGCGGCGGCGACGCGTTCGCGGCCGGTTTGATTTATGGACTGGCCAATGGCAAGTCGCCGGAGGCCGCCCTGAATTTTGCCGTCGCCGCCAGTTGCCTCAAGCACTCGATTCCCGGCGATTTTAACCGCGTCACGGCAGACGAGGCTGAAAAACTGGCCGGCGGCGAAGCCTCCGGCCGTGTGCAACGATAAAGCCGGCGCACTGACCGTGCCGCCGGAGCCGGGTTACGGCCAGACGTTAGGCGGCGCCTTATAGAACAGATATTCCGTAACCTGCAGAGCCAGGATACCGATAACCAGGCCCAGGCCCACGGCGCACAGCACCAGCAGGATCAGGCCCCACCGCGCGGCGCTTTTGTCGTTCGCCGCCGGACTGGCCGCCTCGGTCACATTCTCCGCCGGATTATTCTGAGCATCCATGCCAAGGGCTCCTCCGCGTTAAAATCAATAACACTATAAAATAGTTACCCGGCATTAGGCAAGCCCGTTTATTGATTCCCCAGCAATTCTCATTATGGCATTCCGTCGTCAGCGAATATGTCATCCCGAGCGAAGTCGAGGGATCTCTATTTATGCGTAACACGTTCGGTTGTAGATTCTTCGACTTCGCTACGCTTCGCTCAGAATGACAGACTGATAGAACTCTGATGGTCGGGCATGGTCGTAATGAGAATTGCTGTTGATTCCCTGGAATGCATGCGTTGACGCGGTCAGACGATCAGGCTGGTCGTATCCGGATCAAAGAAATGGGCTTTGGCATTCAGGAACGCCAGTTGCAATTCATTGCCCATGGCGCACCGGCGGTGCGGATCAATTTTGGCAATAAAGGTATGCCGACCGGCTGTCATATATAAATAGGTCTCGGCGCCCATCGGTTCCACCACATCCACGCGTGCCTTGATCTTCGGCGCACCCGCCGTATTCTCCGCCACCGGCGAGCCGATATGCTCCGGCCGGATGCCCATTACGACTTTCTTTTCCGCGTAGGCGGCCAGTTTGGCCTGCATGTCAGGCGGGAGCGCGACCTGCAGGGTCTGGCCATCGAAGATCCAGCCGTCCGCGCCGCGCCGGATCAGTCCCGCGAACAAATTCATCGGCGGCGTGCCGATAAATCCCGCCACGAACAGGTTGGCCGGATTCTCGTACAGGTCCAGCGGCGTGGCGACCTGCAGGATGACCCCATCCTTCATCACCACGATCCGGTCGCCCATGGTCATGGCTTCCATCTGGTCATGGGTCACATAGATCATAGTGGCCTCCAAACGGACATGGAGCTTGATAATTTCCGCGCGCATCTGCACCCGCATTTTGGCATCCAGGTTGGACAAAGGCTCGTCAAATAAAAACACTTTCGGCTTGCGCACGATCGCCCGGCCCACCGCCACGCGCTGGCGCTGGCCGCCGGAGAGCGCCTTGGGCTTGCGATGCAGATAATCGGTAATGCCCAGAATCTCCGCCGCTTCGCGCACGCGGCTCTCGATTTCGGCCCGTTTATACTTGCGCAATTTCAGGCCGAAGGCCATGTTGTCGTAAACGCTCATATGCGGATACAGGGCATAATTTTGAAACACCATGGCGATATCCCGATCCTTGGGCGGCACATTATTGACCACGCGGCCCGCGATGGAAATCGCGCCCTTGCTGATTTCCTCAAGCCCCGCGACCATGCGCAAAGTTGTGGATTTACCGCACCCGGACGGGCCGACGAATACCATGAACTCCTTGTCTTTGATCTTCAAATTAAAGTCTTTGACTGCCCAGAGATTACCGCCATAGCTCTTCCAGACATGATCTAATATGACTTCCGCCATAGCCCTTGCTCCTTATTTTTCGGATGGCACCACAATCCCGCGCATGATCAGATTCTGGCAGAACAGGAAGATGATGAAGGTGGGGATGGCCGCAATGATCAGCGAGGCATACATGACCGACTGACCGCTCATTTGCTGTAATTGATACAGCCAGACCATCAGCGTCCACATCTTCTGATCCTGGCAAACGACAAAGGCGAACATGAAATTAGAGTACGCCGCGGTAAAAGCGGCCAGGCCGATGACGGCCAGAATCGGTTTGGACAGCGCCATGGTCAATTGCCAGAATATCGTCCACTCGCTGGCCCCATCCAATTCGGCGCTTTCGTATAACTCGCGCGGCAGGGAATCAAAAAAACCCTTGAGCAGGAAGATGGCATAGCCATTGGCCATGCCGGGCAGAATCAGGGCGGCAAAGGTGTTCAACAAATTAAGCTGACGGAGCATCAGGAAGTTGGGGATCTGGGTTACCATAGGCGGGAAGGCCATCGTCGCCATCAGAAACAGCAGGATTTTATAGGTGGACGACATCTTATACCGGCTTAAAGCATAGGCCGCCATGGGATTCACCAGCAGGGCCACCAGCACGGCCAGGCCGCAATAGATTACGGTATTGATAATACCCCGTCCATGAAACAGGATATATTCGGCGACGGTCTTGTAATTCCGGGTGATAAATTCCATGCGCAGAGCGCGCCGATTTTCCAGGAACCAGGCGTAATGGAACTCCCGTTGCGGCGGCCTGATTTCCGCCATCGTCTTATAGCGCGTGCCCAGGCGGCGATTGAGGTCCTCGGGTGAACCGTATTTCCGCGTTAGATAATCGCGGAACAACCAATCCACGCTGTGAATCTGCAAGGCCGCGACCGGCGCCTGATAAAGGCGCTTCGTATCCGGATCTTTCCATCCGGTGATAAACGCTTCCCAATCGCTGAGCGCCATGCCAAACAGGGGTGGTTCTTCAATGAGGGGCGCCTCATTAAAACTCGTATAATTCGTCCCATAGCGCTTGTTCAGAATGGCGATCGTATTGTGTTTAGCCTGCAGGTATTGACGATATTCCGGCAACGCGGCGGCATCCACCCGAATCCATTGCAGAGACAGCGTCATGCGCACAAATTGCTCCCAATCCTCCTGTTCCTTGGGTGTTCCATTCTCCGCCCAGGTGCGCGCCAACCGGATTTCATCATAGGCGCCATAGCGGGTGCCGTGTTCCCGGTTATAGTCTTCAATCGCGTTGCCATACAATGGCTTGACATACAGTTTCTTATAAAATCCATCCGGGGACGCATAGGATCGCCACCCCACCGGTAGTTGGACCTTGAACTCGTTCCCGGCGGCGACAAAGGCCGCAGCCATCGGCTTGTTCCGGCGATCCAGACAGGGATTCGCATTGATGCGTATGTCGTTCCAGGTCGAGAATTCCCTCCCCAATTCGCGGTTGACCCGAATGATATCCTGCCCATAGCGGGTCATCAGCGCCTGTTTAAACGCGCGTAAACCGCCGGGAATGGTGCGCGACATGGGCGCATGCAAATAGCCGCTTTGATAAGCATAGGGCGGCAGAGGGGTGGCCAGCAGGAACGCGCGCCACTCATTCAGCAATCCCTGATTGACCGTTACGGGAGGAGACACGGTTTCAAAGGTGCTGTCATCCCGGTCATAAGCCACGTTTTCATCCATCAGACTTTCGTTGAAAAGGCCTTCGATATGTTTGCGATAGAGCCAGGTATCATCGTGCAGAAATTGCGGGATGGCTTCAAAATATTTGAGATCCACTGCGCTTTTGGTACTGCCGGCGAGCATGAGCATGAAGGGATAGACCATGCTGGCGGCGCCGATGATCAGGAACAGGTACATGCCGGCGAAGAGCGCCCGAACTTTCCAGTGCTTGCGTCCGATGGCTGATATGATAGGCATTGCAATACCAGAGATCAGAGGTCAGCGATCAGAAGTCAGTCAGAAATTTTCCATCTTGTTCCGACCTCTGACTTCTGACCTCTGACTTCTGACCTCTTTTTTCACTTCTTGTCCCCCGTGGTTTTGAACTCCAGCCGCGACAAGATGCGCAACTGATGCACGGTAAACCCGATCAACATGAATCCCAGCATCCATGCCATGGCCGTCGCCGGCCCGAATTTCAGGTACAAATAGGCCTTGTAAAATATTTGCAGGCCGGCCACTGTTGTCCCGCTGGCGCCGCCGGTCATTGCCAAAATAAACGCTGCGCTGTTCCAGGAACTGATAAAGATGCCCACAAATTGAATCACCAGCAGGGGTTTCAGCATGGGAATGACGATGAACAGAATTTTGTCAATAAACGTGGCGCCGTCAATATCGGCCGCTTCATAGAAATCATCCGCAATGCCTTTGAGGGCCGCCAGGTAGATCAGACAGCCCGGCCCCATGCCGGCCCATACCATGGGCAACACACAGCAAAACATGGCGGTTTTGGGATCCAACAGCCAGCGACTGGGCTCCGGCGCAGTCTTTAACAGCGCCTGGTACCAGGGTATACCGGGCTGATTGAGGATGGGGAGCGCAAAACTGAAGAAGAACCAGGCCACGATGCCTCCGGCCGCCAGGCATACCAGCGCAAGCCCATACCGCTGGTGAATATATAAGCGCTTGGCAAAGAAAAACAGGATCAGGAAAAAAATGGCGGCCAGGCCGATATAGCCCAGGGCCGGAATCGCCAACACCACGGCATTCAATACGCCATACTCGGTCGGATCATAAAATGATTTCCAGAGATAAATTACGACCAGCCCGGTAATCACGGCCGGTAAATAAAACAGCGTCCGAAACAACATTTTGCCGACCGGTATCTCCTGCAGCAATACCGCCAAGATCACCGGCGGCAGAAACGTCAGGCTCACCACCAGAACACAATAGCGCACACTGTTCCAAACGGCAGCCCACCATTCCAGGTCCCACAGCACCGCGCCGAAATTGTCCACCCACACCCAGGTGGTTCCGCCCATGATGCGATAATCCTGGAACGCCAGCTTGGAACCGAGCAGCAGAGGCAGATATTGCCACACGAGAACAGTCAGAATCGCCGGCACCAGGATCACATAAGCCCACACATACTTGCGGAACCCCCAGCCCGTCGGCACGCCGGTGGCACTGGGCGGCGGCGCAAACACTTTGGCGATATTCCGGAACACGAACCCAAAGGCGATGACAATCAACGCCAGAACAACCCCGGCGGAAATCCGCCGCTTCAGCAATTCCCGCGGGGATACCCGGCCAATCATCTTCTCGTTCGTTTCGCGGACGGACTCATCCAGGATGGATTGCAACAGCGCTGTCCGTTGGGCGGGATCGTTCGGCATCGCGCCGGCGATGGTCAAATCAGCCGCTTTGACCAGCGGCTTGGTCAACATCTCAAACACCTGCTGGCAATTACGGCCATAGGGTTCCGGCCGGCTGGTCTCAATCGCGATATTAAAGCATTCCTCGATTCCTTTCGGCGCCAGACGGACGATATCCTCGTAGCCGAACATCCGCAGATAGCGCGGATTAATAAAGCGCCCCAAGCCCCCTTCCACCTGGATGCTGGTCCGGATACGGACAGCGTCTTCACAATCCACAAAACGCATATATTCCCAGGCCGCATCGCGGATCACCGGATCCTTGACGCCCGCGAAAATCCCCTGCATCGCCGAGTTTAATTCCGCGCCCCGATGGCCCCCGGGTCCTTTGGGCACCGCCACGATACCGGTAATATCCGGATTGATCTGCGTGAACGTTTTTTCGTTAATATAGGTGGTAAAGAACGCAATCTGGCCCATTGCCCATTTGCGCCAGGTTGCCGAAGAGGAATCGCGCACCACATAGCCGTAGCGTTTGCGACCGTCCTTGTCGTGCCAGATCTCGTTGCAGAGCCGCGTGTAAAAATCCAACGCCTGGACGCCGGCCGGGGAGTTAAACACCGCCCGCCATTCATCCCGGGCCTCGTCATATTCGATCACCTCGCCGCCGGCCGACCAGAGATACGTCACCCAATACCCGCTTTCACTAAAACCGACCGGATAGATCGTGCCATAGACGCCTTGGCCGGGATCGGCCACTTTTTGGCAGATGGCAAAGAAATCATCCCAGGTCCAGTCATTGTTCGGATAGGGTATATTGTTCGCATCCAGCAGATCTTTGCGGTACAGCATGATCTTGCCCAAGACACCGCCCAGCGGCATGGCCCAAATATGTTTCTTGCCATCAGGGCCTTTGCGGCAAATGACCGGCACGACTTTGGGATGAATACGAAACGCTTTCTCAGCTTCGGTCAGACTGGCGATATAGTTGTCTTCCGGCTTGTCCAGTGGATATAAGAATCCCTGCTGGATATAGGTGTCGGATTGCCGGAAATTAACAAAAATGACATCGGGCGCCACACCGCCGGCGATGGCCATCAGCGGCCCGGAATCAATGCCCATGCCTTCGATCGTGATACCGGAAAACTGATGCAAGGCCAATTCCACGCGATCCCAGCAATGGCGGCCGTATTTCTCCGGATGGCGCTTATAAACATCGCGGTAGCGCTCCGCGAACAAGACGGGAAACCGGCGGGTCAATTCCTTAATCACGGCGACATCGGCCTGGGTACCCACCTCCGATGACGACGGATCGGGTAGCTGCCAGATCTTCAAATGGATGACGGTCTTGTCGGGCAGGTCTTCCACCCAGCCGGCCCATGCGAGCGGGGCCAGAACCATCAGCAAGCCCAAGATACCGACCAGCATTCTTAACCCTGAGCAAGCCCTGGTTTTCCGGGGCGCGTCGCAGTCCACCTGCAAAACAATTTTTTCCTTCATTACGACGATTCGGTCGCCCATGGATTAACTGAACGGCAATGCGCGCTCAATTAAAAATCAGCTCGGGCCAATCTTCATGCCAGTGAAAATTGAGCACGGACAAAGGCGCGCTGGCTGTAAGTTCCCGGCCTTCGGGCAGATAAATTGAATAATCGTAGCGCGCAAGGCTAAAGCACCATTTGTCGCCCTTAACCGGAACTTTGCCGCCAAGCGTCGGAATTTCCGCGAAAGGTATGGCCACTTCCAATATCCAATATTCATCCCGGTCCGTCCAATTATTGACCGTCCCTTTGACCTTGGAAGCCATTTTTAAGCCGGCGCAATCCCATTGCGACCAGCGCTTATAGTTGCCGGCCGCGCCCCTTTTGGCGTTATAGGCATCCAGCACGGCACCCTGCACGTTCATTTCAAAATTGAAATACGGGTCTTTATCCGGATGGGTCTTGAAAAAAACTTCGAGCACATCCTCGGTACAGGTCAAGCTATCCCTCTCGGTCAACATTCCCCAGACATCCTCATCGCAGGCCTTGAAGGCCACATAGAGAAAATCTTTATCATAAACAATCTTGGCCTCGGTCTTTGATATCGGCTCCTGGAACGATACCGGAATAAAAAAAGGTATTGTTTGGGCCTTTGCCCAGACCGGCTCGTTTAATTCGCCGTCAACCGTAAGCGCGGTTTCCGAAAACGGACAATAATATGCCGCGCGCATAATCTTAGAAGCACAACCTGGCATCATAAGTGCCGGCAAAACCAACGCGGCAAGAAACAAAGCGTTTTTCATTTGATCAGTCCTCCTCAATAATTTAATGCTAAGGAATTTCAAAGTTGCCATCCGTCAATTGACGGACACAAAAAGCACAAAAAAGAGCATTAATTTGTCGTATTTGTGAATCTTATGTTTTTGTGGCTAATCATTTTGCAAAGTTGCGGCGTTAGCCGCCTAACTCGGTTTTATTCTTTTTCGTGTTTACGGAGAT
>JBDRSI010000137.1:0-8994 GCA_043825055.1 Verrucomicrobiota bacterium | reverse complement strand
CGTTGCCGCCGATGCGGCCGTTGCCGCCGGACATTCCGTGGACGGACTTCGCGGAGGTGGAAGGGCCGGCGCCGGTTGTGGCCTTCAATCCGGCGGAAGACCTGGCCGCTATTTTGTACACCTCCGGCACGACGGGGCGGCCCAAGGGCGCCATGCTGACTCACCGTAACCTGGTGAGCAATATCAGGAGCACCCTGCAGGCCATGCACGTTCAGCCGGGGGAGGAGCGTTTCCTGGTTATCCTGCCGCTGTTCCACGCCTTTGCCGCCATGGCGTGCATGTTTCTGCCGCTCATGTCGGGTAGCACCATGGTGCCCCTGTCGCGCTTCGATCCGCTGCATGTGGCCAAGATGATCGCGGCCGAGCGGATCACCTTGTTCATGGGTGTGCCCAGCATGTATGTGGCGCTCCTGCGCCTGCCGGACTCCGTCGTATCTCATTTCGAGACGCTGAAATTCTGCGTCTCCGGCGGCGCCGCCCTGCCGGTGGCGGTCATGCGCGAGTTCGAGGCGCGGTTTGGCAAGAAAATATATGAGGGCGATGGACCGACCGAGTGCTCGCCGGTCACGTGCGTCAACCCGATTGGCGGGCAAACCAAGAGCGGCACGGTTGGCCGGCCGGTGCCGGATGTCGAAATGAAAATCGTGGACGAGCAAGGCCGGGATGTGGCCGATGGCATCATTGGGGAAATCTGTGTGCGCGGGCCGAATGTGATGAAAGGCTACTGGAACCTGCCGGCCGAAACCAAGGAGGCCTTTTTCGGCGACTGGTTCCGCACGGGCGACTTAGGCACCCGGGACGCGGACGGCTATTTCAGCATCGTGGATCGCCGCAAGGACATGATCATTGTCAACGGCATGAACATTTACCCGCGTATTATCGAGGAAGTGCTTGCCCATTGCGAGGGTGTCCGCGAAGTGGCCGTCGTGGGCGAGCCGCACGTCATGCACGGCGAGATTCCCGTGGCCTATGTGGCGCTCAAGGAAGGCGTCCCGACCTCGCAGAGCGTCGGGACGACGATCGCCCGGCTCCGGGCTTGTTGCCTGGAGAACCTTGGCCGGCACGAAGTGCCCCGTAAATTTATTTTCCTGCCCGAGTTGCCCAAGAACGCCGCCGGTAAAATCATGAAGCGCGAACTGCGCAAACATGGCGAACTCGAACGGGGCGTTCTGGGCACGTAAAGCGTAGAGCGTGGCTGGTCCGCCGGACTGTTCGCCGTCGCCGCATCCCGATACCCCCGCCGACAGGCGGCATGATCGGGACGCCTCCCACATGAAACAGTTACCGAAGACCTAATTCGATGTATAGGAATTTCAAAGTTTGGACTGGATTCCCGCTTACGCGGGAATGACAGAGTGGCGACGCATAATTGTCATTCCCGATCTAATCGGGAATCCAGAAAAGTTGCCACCTTTGGCGGCCTAATTCAAAAACGCTCAACGCTATACGCTTAACGTGCTTTAATCCCACAGCTTTTGTGGATACACGCCGTTTTCAATCAAACGGCGAATGCCGGCCGCTACAAAGGGCTTGTCTTCCTTGTAGGTGACGCCAAACCATTTTTCCGGCGTCGCGAGCACGCGCATGGTAATTTTATGTTCGCGGATCAGTTCGTCGGCGATGGCCGGCATCAGGAACTCGGCCTTGGGGTGGCCGGCGGCCTTTTTCAGAAACACGCGAAATTTTTCGTCGAGGAACCCGAACAAGGTCGGCGTGAACCCGAACATGTTCATGGAGGCGATTTCGTGGCCTTGGAGCGATACCCATTGGCTGTGCTCATTTTCGTAGCGGGCGCCGCCCTCCGTCTTTTCGATCTTGAACCGCTCCACAACGCTGATCAGCATGTGATGCGCATTCACCTCGCAGATGCCGCGTGTGACCGACCCGTGGTCAGAGAGCGTATTTACCAGATGAAAGCCGACCATGGCATAGGCGGTATCGGTCGGTGCCAACTTTTCCAGGTAGCGGGCGATCACCTCATATGACTTGGCGCCGTAAAAATCGTCGGCATTGATGACGGCAAAAGGCTCTTGGACCAAGGTCGGACAACGCATGATGGCATGTCCCGTGCCCCAGGGTTTGGTGCGGTCCGGCGGTACGGCAAATCCCGCCGGCAAATCAGCCAGCTCCTGAAACACGTAATCCACCTGGATGCGTCCCTCAAAGTGCGCCCCGATGGCCTCCTTGAAATCCTTTTCAATATCATGCCGGACAATGAACACCACCTTGCCGAACCCGGCGCGGATGGCGTCGAACACCGAATAGTCGAGCATGATTTCCCCGGATGGTCCCACCGACTCAATTTGTTTCAAGCCGCCGTAGCGACTGCCCACGCCCGCGGCCATGACGACTAAAGTTGGTTGCATGCGCAAAAATCCTTGATTGAAATGTTCAACCCGTGCCACACAGATATATAGAATTTTGCATATTACTTTTCAGGTGTCAACGGTAGAGTGAAAATGGGTGGATTGAAAATGATAGTTTGCAAATGATTGGCTTGGACAGCGGAGCCGCCCTCCTTTATAGTATGGTCGGCAACTTGCGAAAGGGGAACGAGCGACATGACTAATTTGAAGCTGGAGCGGCCGTTGGCGGTGCTGGATATCGAATCCACGGGCATTAACCCGCGCATGGACCGCATCATTGACCTGGCGATTATCAAGCTGTTCCCGGACGGCCGGCGCGAACAGCGAACATTCCGGGTGAACCCGGAAATTCCCATCCCGGCCGAGACCACGGCCATCCACCATATTACCAATGCCGACGTGGCCCACGCGCCGCCGTTCCGGCAGATGGCCGCCGCCATCCTGGAAATTCTGGCGGACTGCGACCTGGGCGGGTTCGGCATCGTGCGCTTTGATATTCCAATGCTGGTCGAGGAGTTTGCGCGCGCTGGCTTTCAGTTTAATCCCGACAACCGGCGCATTGTGGATGCCCAGCGGATTTATCACAAGAAGGAGCCGCGCGACCTCTCCGCGGCGCTCACCTTTTATTGCGGCGAAATGCACCTGGGCGCCCACGGCGCCGAAGCTGACGCCCTGGCCACGCTGGCTGTTCTCGAAGCGCAGTTGCAAAAATACAGCGACCTGCCGCGTTCCCTGGACGAGCTGGACAAATATTGCAATCCGCCGCGTAATCCGGCCTGGGCCGACCGCACGGGAAAACTTAAATGGCAGAACGGCGAACTACTCATCAATTTCGGCGTGCAGAATATCGGCCGAAACCTCAAAGACCTCGTGCGGGATAATCCCAAGTTCCTGAAATGGATCCTGAAAAGCGATTTTCCGGCGGACACCAAGCGCATCGTGGCCGACGCGCTGGAAGGCCGGTTGCCGATGCCGCCCGCGCTGACCGACCCTCCTTCGCCCGAGCGCTCCGGAGGGCAAGCGCCAGACGACAGCCTGCCCACCGGAGCCTGAAGGGCGAAGGCGGGATGACGGACTGAAGAAGGGCCGTAGGCTGTGGACTGTGGCATCCGGAATTCATACATAAATCCATCCTGGAATGCGAGCGCGGACCATGAATATGTCCGATGTCATCAAAGTCGCTCTTTCGGTCTTGAAAATCGCGGCGGCTGTTTATGTTGGACTGTGCATCCTGCTCTTTTTCCGCCAGTCCCACATGGTTTATTTTCCGCTGGCCGCGGTCATGCAGAAGCCGTCGGATGCCGGTCTGGCGTATGAATCCGTCGCTTTGATGACGGCCGACGATGTGCGGTTGGCCGGTTGGTTCGTGCCCTGCGCGGGGTCGCGCGGCACGGTGCTCATGTGCCACGGCAACGGCGGCAATATCGGCGACCGCCTGCATCCAATCAGCCTTTTCCACGAGTTGGGCCTCAATGTGCTGATTTTCGACTATCGCGGGTATGGCGAAAGCGCGGGCAAACCCTCGGAAGAGGGCACCTACCAGGACGCGTTCGCAGCTTGGCAGTACTTGACTGAGAAGCGCAATACGCCACCGGATAAAATCGTCGTCTTTGGCCGGTCCCTGGGTGGCGCTGTCGCCGCCGATCTGGCCGGGCAGGTCAACCCCGCCGCGCTGATCCTGGAGGCCACCTTTACCTCGATCCCGGATATGGGTGCCCGGCTTTATCCTTACTTGCCGATCCGCCTGCTGAGCCGGTATCGCTACAATACCCTTGCGCGGCTGGAGCGTATCCACTGCCCGGTGCTTATCGCCCACAGCCGGGATGACGAAATGATCCCGTTTGAGCAAGGCCAACGTTTGTTTGCCGCCGCCCGCGAGCCGAAAACTTTTTGCGAATTAACCGGCAATCATAACGAGGGCGAAGTCCTGACCTCACCGGCCTATCGCCAGGCGCTGGACGCTTTCATGTCCGCCCGGCTGGGGCCGTTTCGCTATTGACACGCGAGACAACGATATTATGCTGACGAAGTATTTTCTTGTCCGTAGCTTACACACAATCAGGAGGAACCTATGACAGCGCCTAAGACCACGTTTGCCCTGTATTTCGGAAACCGCGGATTTTTCCCCGCCGCACTGATTGATAGTGCCCGCCGCGATCTGCCGCGCGTGCTTAAAAGTCTCGGGCACGATACCCTCATGCTGGATAAAAACGCCACCCGGTACGGCGCAGTGGAAACGCCGCGGGAAGGGGCAATCTACGCCGAGTTCCTGCGGCGCAACCGGGGGAAATACGGCGGCGTGATCCTGTCATTGCCCAATTTCGGGGATGAAACTGGCGCCGTGGCCGCGCTGAAAGAGACTGGCGTGCCGATCCTTGTGCAGGCTTATCCGGACGATCTGGACAAGATGGCGCCGGCCCTGCGGCGCGACGCGTTTTGCGGCAAGTTTTCCATCATGGATGTCTTTTGCCAGTGCAATGTTAAATTCACGGCGCTCAAGCCGCATACCGTCAACCCGCTGAGCGAAGAATTTAAAACCAACGTGGAGCATTTTGACCGCGTCTGTCGTGTGGTCAAAGGCGTCAAGGGTATGGTCGTGGGCGCCATCGGCGCGCGCACCACGGCGTTCAAGACCGTGCGGACCGATGAGCTCGCGCTCCAAAAAGCCGATATTACGATGGAAACGCTTGACCTGTCGGAAGTTTTCGACCGGATGCGGAAGACGGCGGCAAGCGGCAAGGCCTACAAGGCCAAGGCGGCGGTTCTGCGGAATTACGCCTGCTGGCATCAGGTCCCCAAAGCGGCGTTTGATAACCTGGTCCGCCTGGGCGTCGTGCTCGATGAGATCATTGCCGCATACAAGATGGATGCTATCGCCGTGCGTTGTTGGGTTGAAATGCAGTCCCTGATTGGCATATCGCCCTGCGTTGTGATGAGCGAACTCAATAACCGTGGCATTACGGCGGCCTGCGAAGTGGATATCGGCAACGCGGTCACCATGCAGGCGCTGGCCCTGGCTTCCGACGGTCCCGCTACCTGCCTGGATTGGAATAACAATTACGCCGATGACGAGGACAAGTGCATTCTCTTCCATTGCGGCCCGGTGCCGGCCGACCTGATGCAGGGCAAGGGAACGATCAGTGATCACCTGATTCTTGCCAATGCGGTTGGCAAGGGCAAGGGGTTTGGCTGTAACACGGGCCGCATCGCGCCGGGCGATTGCACCTTCGGTAGCATGGTCACCGACGCCGGCCGGCTGAAATTCTTCCTGGGGCAGGGCCGCTTCACCAACGATCCCATTCCCCCGGACTTTTTCGGGTGCGCGGGGGTTGTGGAAATACCGGGGCTCCAGGATGTGCTCCTGCATATCGGGCAGAACGGCCATCGTCACCACGTCAGCGTGGCCGGCGGCCATATCCTTGCGCCGGTGCGCGAGGCGCTGGAACGCTACCTGGGCTTCCAGGTGGCGGCGCCACAGGCGGGCATGTAGGACGGACGACAGATGACAGACGACAGACGACGGACGGCAGAGAGACTGTGAAACCATGAAGACAACAGCGGATATTATCCGCGCGGCATGGCAGCAGGGGCTGGCCGTGCCTGCCTTCAACGTGCCGTATCTGCCCATGATCGAACCGGTTGTCCGGGCGACGCGGGATCAGGATTCCTTTGCACTCGTCACCGTGGCGCGTTTGGAATGGGTCAAGTTTGCGGCTCGCGGCCTGGGCCCGGTGCGGGATGAATTTCAGAAATGGCGCGATGACCAGCATGTCCGCCTGCACCTTGATCATGTGCCGGTCATTGACGAAGACCACAGAAGGGTGTATTACGCGGACATCATTCGGGAAGCCATTGCGCTTGGCTATCAGTCGGTCATGGTGGATGGCTCGCGCCTGGGCCTGGAGGAAAACATCCGGGTCACCCGGGAAATCGCTGATCTGGCCCATGCCTCCGGCATTCCCTGCGAAGCAGAACTGGGCGCCGTGCTGGGCCACGAGGTCGGATCTTTGCCGCCGTATGAAGAATTATTCCGGTCCGGTAAGGGCTTTACGCGCCCGGAAGAAGCGCGCCGGTTTGTGCGGGAAACCGACTGCGATTGGCTATCCGTGGCCATTGGTAATATTCATGGGGCGATTTCAGCTGCCCGGGACTGTAAAAAGATCGAGGCGCGCCTTAACTTGGAACATTTGGAAAAGCTGAAACAGGCTGCGGGTATTCCTATTGTCCTGCATGGCGGGTCGGGTCTGCGCCGTGAGGATGTGCTTGCCGCCATGAAGCATGGGGTAGCCAAGATCAATATTGCCACTGAAATTCGCCAAGCCTACGAAGGAACCCTGAAAACGACTGGCCGGGTCACGGCGGCCCAAGAGGCTGTCTATGCTCGGACTACGGAACTCATCCGAGATTATTTCGGCCTGTCGGGTTTGCGGCGGCGCCTGGCCGGGGAATAGAGGACAGACGACGGACGACAGGCTTTCACTCCTCAAACAGTGCCATCTGGCCGGGATGGCTTTTGCCTTTGCGCGGGCGGTGGCGCGCAAGCTTTGGCTGGCCGGCTTCGCCAAATTCACCCTCTTCCAGGTTGAGCAGAATTTCCCGGGCGCGGTCCACAACCTCCTGAGGCAGGCCAGCCAGGCGGGCCACCTGAATTCCGTAGCTCTTGTCGGTGCCCCCGGGCACAATCTTGCGGATGAAAACGACGCCGTCGGCCTGCTCGCGGACGAGCACGTTATAGTTTTTCACGCCGGGCAGGGTCATTGCCAGGTCGGTGAGTTCATGGAAATGCGTGGCGAAGAGGGTCTTGGCCTTAACCGCACCGTGCAGATGCTCGGCCACGGCCCAGGCAATGCTGATGCCGTCAAAGGTGCTCGTGCCGCGGCCAATCTCGTCGAGTACGATGAGACTTTTAGATGTGGCGTTGTTCAGAATGTTGGCGGTTTCCTGCATTTCCACCATAAAGGTGCTGCGCCCGCGTGCCAGGTCGTCGCTGGCGCCCACGCGGGTAAAAACCCGGTCCACAATGCCGATTTCGGCGGAGAGCGCCGGCACAAACGAACCCATTTGCGCCATGATCACGATCAAGGCGACTTGACGGATATAGGTGGATTTACCGGCCATGTTGGGGCCGGTGATAATAATCACCCGGTTTTCATCGCCATCGAGCAGGGTGTCGTTGGGCACAAAGCGGTCCGCACCGGGCATTTGCTCAACCACCGGATGGCGACCATCCTTGATGGTTAAAGCAGAGGTCTGGGTCATGATCGGCCGTGCGTAGCGCAGGGCCAGGGCCCGATCCGCCAGGGCGGCCAGGACGTCTAACTGAGCCAGGGCTTGGGCCGAGGCTTGGATGGATTCCGTGGCCCGCACGAGGGTATCGCGGACTTCCAGGAAGAGATCGTATTCCAACGCCATGGCGCGGTCCTGGGCGCCGAAAATTTTTGTCTCGTATGTTTTCAGTTCGGGCGTGATGAAGCGCTCGGCGTTGACCAGGGTCTGCTTGCGGGCGTAATCGGCCGGTACATTGGCGGCCTGGCCCTTGGAAACCTCGATGTAGTAGCCGAATATTTTATTGTGCCGAACCTTGAGCGTCTTGATACCGGTGCGCTGTTGCTCCCGGGCCTGATACTCAGCCAGCCAGTTGCGGCCCTGTGTTGCGGCGTCGCGCAGGGTATCCAGTTCGGCGTGGTAGCCGTGCCGGATAAGGCCACCTTCCTTGACGCTCATCGGCGGCTCTTCGATAATGGCCTTTTCCACCAGTTCCACCAGCTCGGGTTGGGGCAGAATAGTTTGTGCCAGGGCCGCCAGGGATCGAACGGGGGAAGTGGCCACGAGCGCTCGCGCGGTCGGTAATATGGTCAGGGATTGCGTCAACGCGCGGATGTCCCGGGCATTCCCGGTGCCGGCACCCAGGCGCGCCATAATGCGTTCCATGTCGCGCACCTGGGCCAGGGCCTCGCGCAAATCGCGCAGGAGCGCCCTGGTTTTACAAAAGGCTTCGACGGCGTCGTGGCGGTCCTTAATGGCTTCGAGCCGGGTCAAAGGACGCAGGACCCATTCGCGCAGGAGCCGGCCGCCCATGGGGGTCTTCGTGCTGTCCAGCACGCCCAGGAGTGTCGTGGCTGTGTTGGAGGCACCGTCGTTACGGTTTGAACCGCCGGGTGAAGATACCGAAGGTAGACTGCGGGAAGCAACCAGATCCAGGTTGCATCGCGTGGCCTCGTCCATGATCAGAAAATCGCCGGGGTTCCGGATACACAGGTGTTGGACGTGTGCCAGGTTGCGATGCAGAGCGTTACTAACGTAATGCACCATACCACCGGCCGCGCCAATGATGGCCGGATGGCCCTCGCCGCCAAAGCACTCCAGGGACTGTACCTTAAAGTGGCGCAGGAGCGTGTCGTGGGCCGTTTCGTATTCGAAGGTCCAATCATCGTGTGGGCTGATCATGAGCGCCGGCAGTTGATTTAGCAATACCCGCAAGGACGAGGCCGGATCGCGGGCGGCTTCGGCGGGCAAGACGCATTCAGTGGGCGCGAGTCGGAGCAGGTTGTCGCGGAGCGTCTCCGGATCCATGGTTTCCTCCGCCTGAAAGGAGCCTGTGGAGAGATCCAGCAGGGCCAGGCCGAAG
>JBDRSI010000136.1:0-7873 GCA_043825055.1 Verrucomicrobiota bacterium | reverse complement strand
CGATGCGGAACTGAGATTTACGGAGGCGATGCAGGCCTTCCCGAAGTCCGCGCTCCTTGGCGACATGCAGTTGGGCCTCGCGGATGCGCGGCTGGCCCAGAACAAGCATGCAGCCGCGGCGGAGGCCTTCCGCCAATACGCGCAGGGCAACCGCCAGGCCGAGCAGGCCCCGCGCGCCCTTTATTCGGCCGCCGTGGCGCTGCACCGGGCTGAAAAATACGCGCCATCGGATGAGGTCTGCGCCGAGTTCCTGAAGGCCTATGTACGCAACGACCTGGCGCCGCAGGTCATGTTTCTCAGCGCCGAAAACCGTTTTCTCCAGAAGGACTATAATCAAGCGGCGGCTCGGTACAAGGATTTCCTGGGCCGGAAAGGTGCTCCGGCGGACTTGGCCGCGCGCGCGCATTATCGCCTGGCGTGGATTGATCGGTACGCCAAGCGCTACGCTGCCGCGCTGGAAGAACTGGCCAAGGTGGATGGCGCCGCGGCGGGAAAGACGGTCGCGGGCGAGATGGGGTACCTCAAAGGCGCGTGCTGCTTCGAACTGAAGAAGTATCCGGAGGCGGTTCAGTCATTCACGGCCTATCTTCAGTCCGGCGACACAGGGCGGTTCGGAGACGATGCGTTGCTCAAGCTGGCCATTGCCCAGTCGAAGCAGAATCAGCCCAAAGCGGCGATGGCCGCGTTTGCGCGTTTACTGCATGATTATCCCAAGAGCGAGCTGCTTTCCCAGGCCCAGTATCAGTTGGCCGAGTGCTGCTACGATCTCAAGCAGTACGGCAAGGCCATCGAGAACTACAAGAAAGTGGCGGGCCGCCAGCCGCCGGATGAATTGAGTCCCTATGCCATGTTTGGCATGGCCGTGTGCCACTATGACCAGGGAGAATGGGCGGCGGCGGCGGCGGGGTTTGGCCAGGTTGTCGCTAAGTTCAAGAACTCCGATCTTATCCCGCAGGCGCTCTACCGGAAGGGCACCAGCCTGATGAAGCTGACGAAATGGGCGGAGGCGGAACCGGTATTCCGCGCACTGCTGGCCGCGACGCCGAAGCACGAACTGGCGCGGGCGTCCCTGGTTATGGTCGGCACTTGTCTGCAGGAGCAAAAGAAGTGGGTGGAGGCCGCCAAGGCTTTCCAATCGGTCATTGCTGACTATGCGCCGGACAAAGACCAGGCCCGAATGTTCTACGAATTGGGCTGGTCATGGCGGGAGGCCGGCAAGGATGCCGAATCGTTGGCGGCATTTCGTGCCCTGGCCGACAAGTTTTCGGACGATCCGCTTGCGGTTGACGCGCTGTTCTATCTCGCGGAGGCGCAGTACAAGGAACCTGTCCCGCCGGAGCCGCCGGACGAGACCACGCCACGGTTGGATGCCGCCCGCGAGATGTACGCGAAGGTCCTGGCCCTGTCGAAGGACAAACGTCTTGGCGACAAGGCAATCTACCGCATCGGATGGTGTTACTGGCTGACCCGGAAGTACAAGGAGGCCGCCGCCGAGTTCGATAAACTGTGCCGGGATTTCGGCGCCAGCGAACTGGTTCCGGATGCGCTGTTCCAGGCCGGCCAGTCGTATGCCAAGGCTGGGGAACCGCAGCTTGCGGGCAAACGTTTCGAGGAACTGATCAAGAACTCGAAGTACGCGGGCTTCAAGTACCTGCCGGAGGCCAACCTTGGCCTGGGCGAAGCCAAGCTGGCCCTGAACCAGCCGGCGGAAGCCGTGCAAATTTTTGGCGCGTGGCTTTCGAAGAACGAAAAACATCCCTCTGCGGCGCAGGCCCATTTCCTTATTGGTCGGGCAAGATACGATCTCAAGGAGTACGATGCGGCGCTGGAGAGTTTCGGCAAGGTGCCGGCCCTCACCCGGTCGGACCTCGCCGCCCAGGCGCAGTTCTACGTCGGCCAGGTGCTGCAGGCGTGCGGGGACTTCAAAGGGGCTTCGCTGGCCTATCTCCGCGTTCAGGCGCTGTACCCTGACATCAGGGAATGGGTTGCCGCGGCGATGTTCGAAAGCGGCAAGTGCTGCGAAGCGCTCGGCAACAAGGAGGAAGCGCTCAAGTTCTATCGGGAAGTCGCCGAGAAATACAAGGAAACCCAATGGGCCGAACTGGCGGCAGGGAGACTCAAGTAGCGTCGGCGGCGTCGAATTAAGATTGGTTTTCGTAATCAGATTTAGGGAGGAAATGATCATGGGTAAACGCTTGTTCGTGTGGGTGGGTATGGTTTCGTTGGGTCTCGCGCTGAGCGTGCTGTGTGTGGCGCAGAATCCGGCGGCGAAGCCGGGTGCGGTGAACCTGCCTGCGGAATACCCGCAGGTTGAGGGCATGGGCGAACATAACCTCCTGGACCTTTTGCAGAAGGGTGGCCCAATTATGTACCCCCTGTATGCGTGCAGTATCCTGATGGTGGCATTCTGGATCGAACGGGTCGTCAGTTTGCGGCGCAACAAGGTGATCCCTCCCGGGATTATACAGAAAATCCAGCAAGCATCCGATTCAAGCGATGCTGCGGTTCGCCGGCGACTGCTGGATGAGATTCAGGCTAACGCAAGCCCCATGGGCCGAATCGTCAAGGCGGGTCTCCGGAAGGTTGACCGGCCGGTGAGCGAACTGGAAAAGGCGATCGAGGACGCGGGGGCGAAAGAAGCGGTCAGGCTGCAAAGAAACAACAAGGTTCTCTCCAGCGTGGCGACCATTGCGCCACTCCTGGGACTGCTGGGCACGGTAACCGGATTTATGCGCTCCTTTATGATGGTGGCGGCGACTTCGGAAGCGCTGGGCAAAGCGGAACTGCTGGCCACCGGCATCTATGAGGCGCTCGTGACGACGGCCGTTGGACTTGTGATCGCCATCCCATCGATGGCGCTCTACTTTTATTACCAGGAGCGGGTGGACAAGCTCGTGGGCAATATTGATGACGTGGCCGTGGAACTCCTGGAGACGCTGTTTGCCGAGGTTTCATCCGGAGGAGCACGATGAAAATCAGGCCGCCGCCGCAGGAGTTCTACGGCGTTAACGTGATCCCGATAGTTGACATGATGATGATCCTGCTCATTTTCTTCATGATGACGACGAAATTTGCCGACATCGAGCGCGACGTTCGCGTTCATCCCCCGGCGAGTCGCGAGGCGCGTCCCATCACGGAAATCCAAACGGAAATCGTGGTCAACGTCACGCGTGAGGGTGTCTTCAAGATCGGAGGCAAGCAACACACCATCGAGGACATTGACCGCTTGCTGGAAACGGCTGTCAAAAAAGATCCTCATCAGTCCGTAGTGATCAGGGGTGACCGGGAAACCATTCTGCAGTTTGCGGTCAATATCCTGGATCTGTGCGAAAAACATGGGGTCGAGTATACATACCTCACGACCCGCAAGACCGGCACATAAGAGGCTGGTTATTTATGGCCGAACGATTCGATCTTTTGAAGCGGCATTCCCTGGCGCTGTTTCTTGCGACGGCCTGCGCTGGCTTGCCCGTGCGGCTTTTTGCGGCTGATCCCAACCCGTCACTCTCCCCGTTAGTGGCTGGCGCATGGATGGGCTTCGACTATCCTTTGCTCAAGATTTTCCTCTCCCTGGCCATTGCCGCCCTCCTGCTGGTGGCCTTGCTGAAACGCTGCCACCGACCCGAACTCCTTGCGGTCTGCCTGGCGCTCAGCATCGTAATGCATCTGCTGTCACTGTCACTGTTCAGCCTCATGTCGTTTCAGAGGACGAAGCGGGAGGCCGCGCCGAAAACCGTTGTCAGCAGGATCAAGGTCGGAACATCCATCCTCCGGGAGTCGCAGGTGAGTCAAAGCATCCGTGCCGAGCCCCTGAAGACCGAGCGGGTGGACACGCAAAATCGCCTCTCGCCCGACCGGGCCGTCAGAAGCGAACCGGTCAAAGAGGTGATTTCAAAGGCGCAAGCGAACTTGCGGGAAACCGAAGCGCGGACAGCGGGACATGGGGAGTTCAAGACTCCCGCTGTAACCCCGCCGAAGAACAACATGGATGAGCCCCTGGATGTCGTGCTGAGTCGTCCGATCGAGGTCGCGACCGTCAAGATCGCGATCCCGCAAAAGGACCAGCGTGCCCCGGAAGCCAAACAGGTTGAACCGGTCGCGCGCGCGAAGCAGTTTGATATTGTGCCCGTTGCTCAGGCGTCCATGCCGCCGCAGGCAGTGAAGCCGAGCGCCACCCGGGCCGAACGGAAGGATCCGGCTCAGTTGCCTGTGCGCGCAACGATAGACCTTGTTGCCGTGGCGTTGCGTCAGCCGGAAGTCAAGGATGCGATTCAGCCTGCTATAGCCAAGTCCACTGTGGATCGGCTGGAATTAAGGGCCAGGGAAGTCGCGAATACACACGGGTCCGGAAAGGACGAGCGCATTGCCCTAGCCAAGCCGAGCGCCGACGTGAAGCTGGACAAGCGTGCCGGCAACACGCCGCGAACCACCGAGCAGCGTATGACAGCGGCGGCGAAGTCCGCGGGTCAGCCCAGGATGGTGGCGGCCAGTCTCGCCGCCGAGAGGCCTGACCGTATTGAACGAAAAAAGAACGAGATGGGGGGGCTTTCCCTTGGAGCCACAGCGGCGGCAACTCGCCTTGAACCGGTGCGGATGAGCGACGTCCAGCCGCTCGTCGCTGTCACTCGCCCGGATGTGCCAGGGCAGATTCCAGCATCCGCCCCCACCGGTCAGCGTGAATTGACAACATCAAAGGAAAAGAGCGCTGTGCCTGGGGTCAATGCGGTCGGCGGCATTGAGCGTCCGTCGCTGACAGGGCGTTCCGATCTGCCGGTTAGTCAGGATTCGTTCGTGGGGCAGGGGACTGGTGTAGCCACGCCCCGCGCCGCGAGTTTGGCAGTCTCCGAAGGGGAGCAGGTTGAAACAACCGCATCGTTGACGCTCGCGGGCGGCAATGCGAAGGCCTTGGCCGGCAGGATGAGCGCCGAGAGTATGCAGGATGAGCGGGGAATAGGTGGCGGGGAGGGGGAAGGTGACAGAGGGCCGGCTGAGCTTTCGTTGGGGAAGGCCGGCGGGTATGCCACGGCTTCCGGAATATCGGTCAAGCGTTTTCAAGCGTTAGGCAGTACCGCCGGCGGCCAATTGGCCGGCGGCCTGTCGGCCGCGCCGGCGGGAACCCTGGTGGTTCAATCTGGTCTTCAGGTGGTTGGTCGCGCGAGGGCGTCGGGGCCGGCTGGGAAGGAGTCGCTTGCGGCCCTGAACACGTCCGCCAGCGCGTCGGATTCGAGCGGGCCCACGCTGGTGGCGCCAACGGTTATGTGTCGAGGTTTGGCTGCGGGAGGGACGGCGGAAGCAGGCAGCGTGCCAGTCGGGGGGGGGAGACTGCAGGTCGCAAAGGCCGGTGGCGCTGATCAATTCCTGTTCGAACCCCAGGGTGGCGGCGGACTGGGCGAGCTTGCGGAAACGATGAGCGGCGCCAGCGAGCGTGATCCCTCCCGGATGGACCTGAGCCTGAGCGCGGGTCCGCCTAAGGCGCGGGTGACGGCCGATATATCCGCTTCGTCGTCAGGGCCGGCGGCGCGCCATTCATTTCTTTCGGTGGGAACTACGCCGAACCCGGAATTTGTTCCGGAGAAGGCCATCTACAAGATGCGCAAGCCGGAGAAACGCAGGCAGTTCATCAAGGAACTGGGCGGCACGGCGCAGACCGAAGAAGCCGTCGAGCAGGCCCTGGCGTGGTTGAGCCGCGCGCAGAGCGATGATGGTCGATGGGATATTGATGCCTTCAAGACACTCAATGAATGCGGCGGGGCCGGTAACATGGCCAATGAGGATGTGGGCTTGACGGGCCTGGTTCTGCTTGCCTATCTTGGAGCCGGCTATACACACCTCGATGGCGCGTACCAGGAAACGGTCCGGAAAGGGCTCGATTGGCTGTTGAACGGCGAGAAAGAGGACGGCGATATCCGTGGCGCCGGTCAGATGTACGGCCAGGCGATGGCGACCACGGCGCTTTGCGAGTCGTATTCCTTGACGGGCGACGAGCGTCTGTTGGCGCCGACTCAGCGCGCGGTCAAGTTCATTTTGAATTCCCAGACACCGGAATCCGGCTGGCGCTATATGTCGCGAAATGACAGCGATACCTCCGTCACCGGCTGGCAGATCCTGGCCCTCAAGAGCGCCCAGATCGCGGGATTTGCGGTTCCGGACCAAACGTTCAAATGGATGGATCTCTGGCTGGACAAGGTGCGGCAGGGTAATGATGGTGGTTTGTATTCCTACAAGCCCGGGCATGTCGTGACCCCGGTCATGACTGCGGAGGGAGCATTCTGTCAGTTGTTTATGGGTGAACAGGCGAGTGCCCGGGCACAAGCCGAGTCCGTTGCCTTCATCATGCAGAACCTTCCCGTCTGGAATCCGGAGAGCCGCTCGGTTCATATATATTATTGGTACTATGCGACCCTGACGATGTACTTATCGGGAGCGAAGGAATTCGAGGCGTGGAATTCGGCGCTTACCAAGGCGCTTCTGCAGGGGCACAGCACATCCGGTCCGGCGGCGGGGAGTTGGGATCCGGTGTGCATGTTGGGTTCCCGCGGAGGGCGCGTCTACTCGACAGCGGTTGGGGCGTTGTGCCTGGAGGTCTACTATCGCTTCCTGCCGCTCTACAAGCAGAAGAGGCCATAATGGCTACTTGTTTTGTAACTGCTCACCACTGATTACACGAATGGCACGGATGTGAGAACCTCATTTCTGTCATTCCCGCGAAAGCGGGAATCCAGAAATGATTTACGGTGATTTGTTTTTTCTCTGGATTCCCGCTTTCGCGGGAATGACAACCACTCTTCTTATCCGTACTACTAATCCGTGGTGAGTAGTTACCTTGTTTTTTAACAGTGGAAAATGCGTGAAACATGGCGTATAGTGCGTTTCGCAAAACACGGAGGGCAGAGACTTTCATGGCGGAACAGGTGGTCATTATCGGAGGAGGTCCGGCCGGCTGGACGGCGGCAATTTACGCGGCGCGGGCCAATCTGAAGCCCGTGGTCGTGGAGGGCCTCCAGCCCGGAGGCCAGTTGACCACTACCACCAGCGTCGAGAATTTTCCGGGGTTTCCGGAAGGCTTGGACGGCACCCAGCTCATGCTCCAGATGCGCTCGCAGGCGGAGCGGTTCGGTGCGCGCATCCAAAGCGGCGAGGTGTCGGCCGTGGATTTCAAACGTCAGCCGTTTCGATTAAAGCTCGATGACGGCAAGGAGCTGGAGACCCAGGCCGTGATTATCGCCACCGGCGCCAGCGCGCAATACATGGGGTTGGCGTCGGAACAAAAATTACTGGGGCGGGGCGTTTCCGGGTGTGCTACCTGTGATGGGGCCCTTTATCGCGGCAAGAAGGTGGCCGTGGTGGGCGGGGGCGACACGGCCATGGAAGACGCGCTGTTTCTCACACGCTTTGCCGCGCAGGTCACGGTAATTCACCGGCGGGACGAGTTCCGGGCTTCGCGGATCATGGCGGCGCGCGTCAAACAACATCCCAAAATAAAAATTATGTGGAACACGGTGGTGGACGAAGTCCTCGATGTAGCGCGGGAAGAAGTTACCGGATTACGGCTAAAGAACGTTAAAACGGGCGCACTCACGGAATTGCCCGTGGCCGGCGTCTTTATCGCCATTGGCCACCAGCCGAACACGAAAGCGTTTGCCGGCCAGGTGGCCATGGACGATAAGGGCTATATCCTGACCGAGCACACCCGGACCAGTGTGCCGGGTGTCTTTGCCGCCGGCGACGTGCAGGATCACGTGTATCGCCAGGCCGTTACGGCGGCCGGTTCCGGCTGTATGGCGGCGATTGAGGTGGAGCGGTATCTGAAGCACTGAGGACGGACGACGGACGCCAGACGACGGACGGCAGACGACAGACGACAGACGACAGA
>JBDRSI010000135.1:0-2790 GCA_043825055.1 Verrucomicrobiota bacterium | reverse complement strand
AGAGCGGCAGGACGTCGGCATCGTAATCCAGAGCGATTTCCGGCAGATGCGCGTTGATGCGAGCCACCAGCGCCCGGTTGCGCTCCCCCGCCTGGCGCCGGTACTGCAAGAGCGTGGCGGCGGCCCGACTGCCCGGCGCGGGCAAACGGGCAAATCCGGCACCCATGATATAAGTGACCCCCGGCTCGCCCGGCGAATTGATATCCACCTGGGCATAGTCGCGGAAAAAGGCCCGCGTTTCCAGGTTCACTGTGGCACGCAACCCCAGGGCCTGTCCGGCCGCCAGAAACTCCTCCAACCCGTCGAGCACGTCAAAATCGCAAAGACCGGTGGCGAACAGCCCCTGACAGCGGGCCTCCCAGGCAATGCGGCTGGGGGAATAGCCCTTCGTATTATAGGAGAAAAAGGAATGCAGGTGCAGATTGACGCGTTCCAAGGGCGCCGGCAAAATCGCGCCGCAGCGCGCGGCCAAGGCTTGTAGCGCCTGCCAGCGTTCTTCAAGGTCAAACGAATCCAACTGTTCGATGAGCCGGGCATTATCCGATGTGTTCATGGAAGAAAAAGCATGGTCAATGGGAAATGGATAATGGTTGATGACTGATTTCTGACTTCTATCTCCTGTCTTCTGTCTTCTGTCTTCTGATATTTTTACCGTCGTGAAGGCCAAAAGCTGACGTTATTCCCGCACCATGGGCACGAAGCGGACGGGCAAGTCCTCTTGCTGTTCGACCTGGCCACGCTGTTTGCGCAGGATGACCAAGCGTTGGAACCCGCGGCCCACCGGCGCAATCAGGCGGCCGCCTTCCTTCAACTGATCTACCAGGGTCTTGGGCACCTCATCCGGGGCGCACGTCACAATAATGGCGTCGAAGGGACTGTATTCCGGCCAGCCTTTGTAGCCATCGCCGGTCAGGATGTGAATGCGCTGATAGCCTTCGGCGTCGAGCGCCGCGCGGGCATGGCGCGCCAGCTCCGGGATGATCTCCATGGTATAGACGTCCACGCCGCACTCGGCCAGCACGGCCGCCTGGTAGCCCGAACCGGCGCCGATTTCCAGCACCTTATCGCCGGGTTTAAGGGCCAGTTTTTCGGTCATGTAGGCCACGATGTACGGCTGGGAAATAGTTTGCCGAAACCCAATGGGACAGGGGCCGTCGGCATAGGCATTATTCACATCACGGTAGGCGGCGGGGATGAATACATGCCGGCGAACCTTGCCCATGGCCGTCAGCACACACGTGTTGGTGATGTGGTAAACCTTTAATTGCGCGACCATGGCTTGACGCTGGAGCGCCCAGCCGGCATCCTCGGCCGAAATACCCGCGCCCTCCCCGGAGCTGTTCGTGAAAGGAATCATACTCACCACCACCATAACAAGCATGGCCCGCACCATGACAACCATCCTCTCATTGAAAGACGTTATATCCTTCATTGAGTTTCAGTATATGGCATAATTGTGGATTTGTCACACGTAAAAAACCATGGCACACTCAAAACTGCATCCCAAAAAAATAACTTTTTTGTTTGACAGGCCGATAAGCCTGCCGTATGGTTTCATTTCTTTTACATTTACAGGAAAGTGAACGCTATGAAAACAACGATGCCCCGCACGGAAGACGTCCGACGTAACTGGCTATTGATGGATGCCTCCGACCAGCCGCTGGGCCGGCTCTCTGTGAAAATTGCCGACCGCCTGCGCGGCAAGCATAAGCCGACCTACACCCCCCACGTGGATACGGGCGACTTTGTCGTCGTGATCAACGCGCGCTGTGTCAAGCTGACGGGTAAAAAGAATGATCAGAAAATCTATGCGGACTACTCGGGCTACCGGCACGGCCTCAAGGAAATCAAGGCATCCGTGATGCGCGAGCGTAATCCGGAACGCATGATTTATGACGCCGTCAAACGAATGTTACCCAAGAACCGGCTCATGCGCGAGGCGTTTCAACGGCTGAAAGTTTATGCGGCGGATAAGCATCCCCACGCCGGCCAGAGCCCTCAGCCCCTTGTTTAATAAGGAGAAAAAACGTGGTTACAACCCAGGCCGCTATTAAAGCTACGGGCCGGCGTAAAAATGCCGTCGCTTCCGTGCAACTGATCGAAGGGACCGGCAAACTGCTCGCGAACGGCCGGGATTTCAAGGACTATTTCCCCGCGCTGTCCACCCGCAACTACGTGCTCCAACCACTGAAATTGACCAACACGGATGTCAAGTTTGATGTCTTTGCCAAACTCGCCGGGGGCGGAATTATCGGCCAAGCCGGCGCCCTGCGCCATGCAATTGCACGGGCTCTGATCCGAGCGGACAAATCCCTGCGCGATGTGCTGAAGAACAGCGGTTTTCTCACCCGGGACGCCCGCATGAAGGAGCGCAAAAAGTCTGGTCAGCCGGGCGCCCGCAAACGCTTCCAGTTCTCAAAACGGTAAGTGGGACTGACTTCGCATTTTTTTTGTTAGATCGTCACATTGCCCGCCTGGAAGTGTCTGGCCTGCGCGGACAAGCCGGCGGGCAATTATTTTGCAGGACAGTCATGAGCAAGGGATTCGCCATTGCCCCCGGCAGGGTTACCACCCCTGGGGGGATTACCGCTCCGCGCGGCTTTCGAGCCGCCGGGGTGGCGGCGGGCATCAAAAGTGACAAGCGGGATATGGCCCTGCTGGTCTCGGATACCCCCGCCGTAATTGCCGGGGTGTTCACCACGAACCGAGTGCAAGCCGCGCCCGTCCTGCTGTGCCGCGAACGGCTGGCCGCCCGGCAGGCCCGCGCCATCATCGTTAACAGCGGCAACG
>JBDRSI010000134.1:0-5977 GCA_043825055.1 Verrucomicrobiota bacterium | reverse complement strand
TCGACTACGGCCTCAAGGCAGGCCTTCGCTCCCCTCGGCCTGAGCTCGGGACGAAGGCAGGGTTAACCTTGAGCAAGCCCTAAGCAGAGTCGAAGGGCGCGTCGAAAGGTTAACAAATCCGGGGCAAATCTTCGCCCAACGGGGTTTCGACAATTCGTTCCCCGCCCAAGGCAGTTTCCATGAGCACTATCCCAACCGGTTCCGCGGTCACCTCGCCAATCACGGCGGCCTCCCGGCCCAGCGGATGCGCGCGCAGGATGCGCAGGGCGCGCTCTTGCTGCGCCGGAGCGCAGATCACCAGGGCTTTGCCCTCATTGGCCACGTTAAGCACATCCAGCCCTAACAGCTTGCAAGCGCCCTGCACGCCCGGACGGATTTGCAATGCGCGCTCACGGATACGGATACCAACACCCGCCGCCGTGGCAATGTCGCCCAGGGCCGCCGCCACACCCCCGCGCGTCGGATCGCGCAGGCTATGGATCTCCGGAATTTCCCGCAACAGGGGCTCGATTATGCCCCAGAGCGGGGCCACGTCGCTGACCACATCCGTTTCCAGGTTAAGCCCCTCGCGCCGGCTCATGACGGCGATGCCATGGTCGCCGAGCGTGCCGGTAATAATGACGGCATCCCCGTTCCGCGCATTGGCCGCGTGGGTATCCACGCCGGGACGGCGAACACCAATCCCAGCGGTGTTAATGAAGATCCCATTACCCTTGCCGCGTTCCACAACCTTGGTATCGCCGGTGACGACCGCCACGCCGGTCTCTCGCACTATTCGCGCCACTGATTGAATCACGCGTTCGAGGTCGGCCAGGGCCAATCCCTCTTCCAGGATCAGGGCCAGGCTCAGATACCGCGGCGCAGCGCCCTGCATGGCCAGATCGTTGATCGTCCCGCAGACGGCCAGTTTGCCAATATCTCCCCCGGGGAAGAAAATCGGGCTGACCACATAGGAATCCGTCGTGAAGACGATCTCGCGTTCGGGCACGTCCAAACAGGCGCCGTCATCCAGCCGGTCCAGGATCGGATTGCCCAGGTGTCTGAGAATCAGGTCCCGGATCAATTGCTGGGTGCGCCGCCCGCCCCCGCCATGGGAGAGCAGGACCAAATCCATTGCCGATTGCCGATTTTCGATTTTCGATTTCAAATTGTTTGTGCTTGGTTTATTCATTTGACGTTCGATGTTGAGTGTTTACTTCTGCTCCGTCGTCTGTCGTCTGTCTTCTACCTGCCCATACCGATAATAGGCCGCACAGGCGCCTTCGCTTGACACCATGCAGGCGCCCACCGGCGTCTCCGGGGTGCAGGTCGTGCGGAAGAGCGTACAGGCCGTGGGCAGCTTCGCGCCCCGCAGGACGTCGCCACAAAGACACGCGGGGCAATTCTTAGATTTGGCACAAGGCTGCGGCGTCAAGACCGCCTGGGCATCATAGGCGCGATAGACGTTGCGAATGCCCAAACCACTCAACGGAATCATACCCAGCCCGCGCCATTCGGCATCACAGGGCTCGAACACTTCCGCCATGATGGCTTGGGCCTCCGGATTGCCGTCGGCGCTCACCCCGCGCGTATACTGATTTTCTACCTGCGCCCGATTTTCGGCCAACTGCTTCAAAAGCATTTCGATAGCCGCCAATATGTCATCCGCTTCAAACCCGGCCACCACGCAGGGAAGGGAATAGTCGCGGCTGATGAACGCATAAGGCCGCAGACCAATAATGGCGCTGACATGGCCCGGACACAGGAAGCCGTCAATAGCCACCTCGCCGCCGCGCAGGAGCGCCGCCATGGCCGGCGGCATGGTTCGGTGCGCCGAGAGCACCAGAAAATTACCGAGGCCGTCCCGAGCCGCTTTGCGAATGGCCCAGGCCACTGTCGGCACGGTGGTTTCAAAACCAATGCCCAGAAAAACAATTTTGTGGTCCGGCTGTTTTTTCGCCAGCGCTAATGCGTCCAGGGCGGAATAAACCACCCGGATATCCGCGCCCCGGGCCCGCTCACGTTCCAGGGAGCTTTCAGTTCCAGGCACCCGCAGAAGATCGCCAAAAGTCGTTATAATCGCATCCGGTCGGCGCGCGATAGCGATGGCCCGATCCACAAAATCATCCGGCGTGACGCAAACCGGGCAGCCCGGCCCGGAAAGCAGGGTCACCTTCAAGGGCAGGAGCGAACGCAGACCCGACCGGAAGGCCATCATGGTATGGGTCCCGCAGACCTCCATCAACCGGACGGAGCGGCCGATCTGCTCCGCCAACCGTTTAATGGTTTCCAGATGATGAATAGGCGTCATGATTTTTTGACAGGATTAACAGGATTGATGAGATTGCTCAGGAATGCATGGCGCGGTTTTATGATTACAAATACCCTTTTCTCTTGATCCTGTAAATCCTGTCAATCCTGTCGGATGATTTTCATGTCCTTCAGGATAGCATTATACTCCCGCACGTCCTGCTCGGACCATTTGCGGATGGCGAATCCGGCATGTAATAGGACATAATCGCCGATCCGCGGGTCCTTGATAAACGACACCACCGCCGTCCGGCGCACGCCGTCCATCTCGACGACGGCCTCCTCGCCGTTAATTGCGATGATTTTTGCTGGAACTGCTAAACACATTTCTGAATTTTCGATTTATCCGCCGATACGGCATTGTGCCAAAAATATTTATTGCTTGCTTTCTTAACCATCACTCTTTGCCTTTTTCATTCTGTCGTCTGTCGTCTGTCGTCCGTCGTCTGTCGTCTGTCGTCTGTCGTCTGTCGTCTGTCGTCCGTCGTCCGTCGTCCGTCGTCCGTCGTCTGTCGTCTGTCGTCTGTCGTCTGTCGTCTGTCGTCTGTCGTCCGTCCTTGCCAGCGCCACCACCGCCTGGCCGAGGGCAATCCCGCCGTCGTTGGGCGGCACAAGGTGATGACTATAAACCTGGAACCCGCGCCGGCGCAAACCATTTGTGGTCAGCGCCAGCAACAGGTCGTTCTGAAACACGCCGCCGGATAGCGCTACCCGCTCCAGCCGGGATGCCGGCTCCAGTCGGGATGCCGACTCCAGCCGGGATGCCGGTTCCAGCCGCTCGCGTTCCCGGATCCGGGCACACATCTCGCCAACCGCCTCCGCTATCGTTTGGTGGAACCCTCCTGCAATGTGGCTACTATCCACGTTTGCGCGCCGGTCGGCAACAATTGCCCGGATGGCCGCACCGAACGAAAGCTGGAAGCCGCCGGTCTGAATTTCGATCGCATAGGGATAGGGCGGAACACCATCCGGCCGGGCCAGAGTTTGCAGACGAATGGCCGCCTGAGCCTCGTAGGTAATAGCCTCTCCCAGGCCGAGTAGCGCGGCCACGGCATCGAACAAGCGCCCCGCGCTGGAGGTCCAGGGAGCATTCACACCCTGCGCCATCATGCCGGCCAATACCCGGCACTCCGTTTCAGCAAGACCGGGTAGCAAGACCGGTAGATCGCGTCGGTCGCTCTCCGTCAGTTCGGCCAGCCCATAACTGAGCGCCATGCGCGCGGGCTGACGAATGGCCTCCGCCCCGCCCGGCATTCGATAGGGCTTGAAATACCCGACGCGACGGAATCCGGCCAGATCGGCCACCAGGAATTCGCCCCCCCAGATTGTACCATCCGGCCCATAGCCTGTTCCATCCAGCGCCACGCCGATGACCTTCTCTGTGAGGCCATGCTCCGCCATACAGGCGGCGATATGCGCGTGATGGTGCTGGACGCCAATTCGGCGGACGCCCTTCTGGGCTAACGCATATCGGGTTGCCAGGTAATCCGGGTGCAGATCGTGGGCCACGATTGTTGGCTTCACCTTCAACAGGGCCGTGAAATCCTCCACGGTTTCCTTGAAAAACCGGTACGCCCGGTAATCATTCAGGTCGCCGATGTGCTGGGAAAGAAAGGCCTGCGCGCCGCGCGTCACGCAGACGGTGTTTTTCAGTTCCGCACCGCAAGCCAATACCGAAAGCCCCTCTAAAGGAAGACGAATCGCATCAGGCACAACCCCGCGCGAACGCCGTAGAAACAGGCGTTGCTCCGCGACGATCTTCAGCACCGAATCATCGCTTCTCCGCACAATGGCGCGGTCGTGAATGAGCGCGGCATCGGCCACGGGCCCCAGAATAGCGCTCAATTCCTGTTCGTCTTTGGCAATCGGCTCCTCCGCCAAGTTGCCGCTGGTCATGATGAGTGGACTTGTCTCCGCCAGTAGAAGATGATGCAGCGGTGCATACGGTAGAAAGACTCCCAGGTCATCGGTGTCCGGTGAAATTTGTCCCGCTCCGAGCGGGAGCAGGTGGGACAAACTACTTCCAGATTTCCGGCGCACCACGACAATTGGCGCCACGGGACTGGTCAATTCCTGCTCCTCGATGGCGCTGATCTCACAATACTGGCGGATCTGATCCAAACTGGCGAACATGACGGCCAACGACTTGGCTGGCCGGTGCTTGCGCGCGCGTAAACGGCCAATCGCCTCATCGTTCATGGCATCACAGCACAGATGATAGCCCCCCACCCCCTTGACCGCTAAAATCGCGCCGGCCCTCAGTAATCGCACGGCCTCCTGTATTGCCGCCTCAGGTTGTCCTACTCCTCCTTCCGCCGTCTGTCGTCTGGCGTCCCTGCTTCGCCAAGGCTTCGCAGGGCAGGCCGTCGCTTGCCCCGCGTAGCTCCTTGAGCGAAGCGGGGTCTGTCTTCCGATTATCAGCTCCACCCTCGGCCCGCACACCGCACAGGCGTTCGGCTGGGCATCGAACCGACGATCAGCCGGATCTTCAAATTCCTGCTTACAATCCGGACACATCCGGAATTCCGCCATACTGGTCTGTTCGCGGTCATAGGGCAACTCGCGGATAATGGTCCAACGCGGCCCGCAATTTGTGCAGTTGATGAACGGATACCCGAACCGGCGGTCTTTGGGATCAAACAGTTCCGTGCGGCAGTCCGGACAGGTCGCCATGTCCGGCGGCATCCCGGCCTGCAAATCGCCGGACCGGCAATTGCCGGATCGGCCGCTGGCCTTGATCTCAAAAGGCGCATGCAGGCCGCATGCGGGCATATCGCTGATCCGAAACGCTTCAATCCGCGCCTGCCGGGGCGGTTCCACTTGCAGTTGGGCCACAAACCGGTCCACCGCCTGCGCGTCCCCTTCCGCTTCAATCACCACACCCGATGGCGTGTTGCGGACAAAACCGGAGAGACCCAGAGCCGCGGCCTGGCGATAGACCGTCGGCCGGAATCCGACCCCCTGGACCCGCCCGGAAATTTCAGCGCGTATGCGTTTGACATTCAAGGCATGAAATCATTTATAGGTTTGGGTTTATCCGTCCGCCGGGCTTTTCACCACCAGCCCCGGACGGTTAAGCACGTGCGTGTAAATCATGGTGGTGGCCACATCGGCGTGCCCCAGCAGTTCCTGGACTGTGCGGATATCGGAACCGGCCTGCAACAGGTGGGTGGCAAATGAATGCCGAAACGTGTGACAGCTCACCGTCTTGGTAATCCCCGCCTGTTCCACGGCCTGCTTCACGGCCCGATGCAGGAGGTTTTCGTTGATATGATGTCGCCGCACCTTGCCGCTGCGCGGATCCACCGAGAGGCTTTTAGCTGGAAACACATATTGCCAGCGCCATTCCCTGGACGCATTCGGATATTTTCGCTCCAGCCCCGGCCAGAGATAGACCGCGCCATGCTCCAACGCGAGATCCTGCTCGTGCAGAACCTTGACTTGGGCCAAGTGGTCCTGCAAAGGCTGAAGGTAACGCTCCGCCAACATGGTAACGCGGTCCTTTTGACCCTTGCCGTCCCGGACCATGATCTGCCGCTGGGCAAAATCCACGTCCTTGACCCGTAGGCGAACGCACTCCATCAGACGCAAACCACTGCCATACAACAGGCCGGCCATGAGTCCATGTACACCTTCCATCCTGGCCAATGCGGGCTATGCCCGCAACCCAATTATGTTCTCTCACGGC
>JBDRSI010000133.1:0-7309 GCA_043825055.1 Verrucomicrobiota bacterium | reverse complement strand
CGGCGCTACTGACGTAGTCCAGGCCCGCGAGATCCAAGGCAATCTGTCTGGTTCCGCTTTCGACCAGACTGGCCAGGCGCTTGTCGAGCTCCGGCGAGCTCATGGCGTCCAGTTTGCCTTGTGTCTTCAGGATTGTGACGTTGCCCTGTTTGGATTCGCTAATGTTCATGATAACTCCCTGGTATTGACCGAGGCACGGAATGTTCCCTGATTCCTCAGTTGCATTTAAAACCGTTGCAGTTGCGCTTCTATGTGTCCTGTTTGAACAAGCCTATCAAGTTACGGAACAAACGGCACGTTATTTGTTCCGCCGAACGTGTCGCTCAACGTGGCATATTCCAGGCTTGAGAACATGATCATCCATCCGTTCGTTTGAGAATATGCCGCCGGATCAAGCAATCCATCGCCGTCATAGTCGCCCGGCACAATCCATGCGTAACTTGGGCCCCCGAGTGCCAGGTTAACCTGCAGCCCATACTCCGCCGACGACAGTTTGATCGCTAAAGTGCCCGTGGCTTCGTTGTAAGTCGTCAATTCCGACTTGCCGTCGCCGTCGAAGTCCCCCGGCACGACGATCATGCCGGCGCCGCCCAACGGGACAAGCACTTCATAATATTCGGCGGTTGAGCGTTTGATACGTAGAAGTCCGTCACTCGCCGAATATACGGCCGGATCGGCCAAACCGTCGCCATCGTAATCCGCGCAGGCCCCGATATACCCGGGCCCGCCGAGCGGTATCTGAACAGGTACATGTCCGTACGCCGAAAGCAAGACCCTTAACATTCCGGTTACGGCTTGATACGTTGCCGGATCGGTCAGCCGGTCGCCATCGTAATCCGCCGCGGCCGCCAACTGGCCTGGTCCGCCGAAGGCCGCCTGGATCTGCGCGTAGTAGTCCGATGACATCATCACCCGCCAATAGCTTTGGTCGGCGCTATAAATCATTGGATCCGCCAATCCGTCGCCGTCATAATCGCCTTGGACGGGCACACAGGTGGCATCGCCGAAGGAGATGGGGAATTCGCCCAGCGTTGTACACAAGATCCGCCACAGGCCATAGTCGGGATTAAAGAGCACGATATCGGCCAGCTTGTCGCCATCGTAATCGTTGGCCACTTGCTTGGTCGTGGTGGCTTGGCGAACCTGACGCCAGCCGATGGCCTCGCCGCCGAGTTCACTGTTGCCCAGCGCGTTCTTGGCGCGGACCTCATATAAATACGAGGCGCCGGCAAAGGTGGCGTTATCGTCAAAGAAGGTTTTGGCTGACTCGCTGAGCGAAAAGATCCCGGTACCGGGCGCGGGGGCGCAGGCCGCCAAGGGTGTGGATTCCGCCAGCGATTGGGTCAGCGCGGCCAGCCTCGGACTCGATCTGCGCACCACTTCATAGCTCGTGGCGTTCTCCACTGCATTCCAGCTGATGCGGACACTGTAGGGCCGGGTGCCTTGCGTGGCCGCCACATTGGCTGGGGTTGCCAACTGAAGCCAGCCAGAATCCAACTCGCTATATGGGCTGGCGAATCCTTGAGCGTTGTGCGCCTTGATCCAGTAATAATAGAAGACCTGGCTGGTGCTTGCCTGGGTATCGTCATAGCCCTGGATTGTCACCGTTCCGATTCGTAAGGCGTTGCTCACGTTGGTGTCCGTACTGCGCCAGATTTCATACTTTGTGGCGGCATCCACGCCCTGCCACAGCACGCGAATCTTGGAGTTGAACGTTCCCTTGGAGGCCGAGATGTTGCTGGGTTTCATCAGGGCGGCTCGATAACCGCTGGCGAAATCACTGTAATTACCCATGTCCGGCGTGCAGGCGCGGATCCAGTAATAATACGTCAAGATGGCATCCCCGGTGGTATCGTCATAAGTCGTAACCGTCGAGGATACCGTTCCCAACAGCGAGGCCAGGCTGACATTAGTATAAATACTGCGCCAGATCTCATAATTGACGGCGCCTAATGAATCCGTCCAGCTCAGGGCAACGCGATTCGTGTACGTGCCGCTGGTGGCCGTCAGGCCGGTTGGCGCCGGCAGAAAACGCCAGCCTACATCCGGCACGCTGAAGTCACCCGCGCCACCGTAATCGTTGATGGCCCGCACCCAGTACCACCGTTTAAGGCCCTGATTGACAGAAGTATCATAATAATACGTAACATTTGTTGCCGTTTCAGCAATATTGGTGGCCAAGCCCACGATGTTTGTATTGGCCCGCCAGACTTCATAATGGTTCACATTCGTCGCCGTCGCCACCCAGCTTAGTTGAATGCCGCCGGTGTCCGTGCCGTCGCTGGCCGTCAGATTGCCCGGGGTTCCGGGATCGCCGATAATCAATACCTGGACAACGACCTGCACTATTGAGCTTACCTGTCCGAGCGGTGCATACCCGGTGCCGGCATCAACTGTTCGGACCGTCATCTGGCCGGTATAGAGACCCTTGTTGGTGGTCATGTCGGTAAATTGAAATGTAATGTCACGGGGTTCCCCGTTCGTGCAGAGGCCGTTGGTATTAACCAGGAGCCAAGGGGCATCGCTGGTGATGGCGTAGTTCATGCGCGCACGCGGCGTGGCCGCGCTGTTGCTGATGATCAGGTTGGTCGTAGCCGGCTGGATGCCTTTTTGAATGGTCTGCGGGTAATTTGTCCAGCTCATTGACGGTATGGGACGGGAAACCGCGGTGACGGCCACCGTGATCTGCTGGGTCAAGCTGATGCCTACGTCGGTAACCACGTTGAGAATGGGGTTAAACACACCCACATTTAATCCGTTAGTAGAGAAGTTCACCGTAATCGTATTGGTGCCATTCGTTAACGTGCCGCTACCCGGCGTCACGGTCATCCAGGCTACGTTCATATTGGTGGTGATCGTAAAAGCAGTCGCGGCTGCATCGGCCATGACGATATTAAAGGTCTGCGAGGAAGGCGCGTAGCCGTACATGCCGGCGCTACTTAAATAGTTGGTGCTAAACGACATATTCACGACATTCAGCGTGAAGCTCACCGTCTGTGTGGAACCAACCCCGTAGGTGGTCTTGACGCTCAGTGATGAGGTGTGCACGCCCGGGTTGAGCGGGGCTGATGCATAGCTGACAGTGGCGACATTCGTGGCGCCGTTACTGATTATACCCGACCCGGGGTTGACCGACAGCCAGGTTGCGCCGCCATTGGTGATAATCGTGTAATCCGACGGTCTTACGCCGGTTCCGGCGATGTTGAAATGTTGAGCCGCGGCCGTCGTGCCCTTCATGCTCCAATTGGTCAATGCCTTCGGTTGCACCTCGTAACCCGTGAACGGGGCACGGTCATAGATATAGACATTGTCGAGGTAGGTGGTTGTATTGTTGCCGTTATATGTGTCGAACCCGCTCAAGTTGGAAATAGTCGTGTTGGCAAAGCCGAGGTTCCTAGTCAGTAGATTCGTGCCTTGAGCAATCTGCCACGACTTGATCGAATAATCCATGAACAAATCCAGGTTAGTTACCCAGGTGTTTGAAGCCACGGCCGGGATCAGCACGCCGGCAACCGTTTGCGTGATGGTGACCCAGTTGCTGGCACTCCCGTCATAGGCGACAAAATAGCCGTTACTGTTCACGTAGAAAAACGCTGCGGCGTTTGTGTTCGCGACCGGGTAATCGGTGCCGGCGTAGAACACCGGTCTGACTTCCAGGTGAAGCCACACGTTGGTGGGGCTGGCTATCTGATCAAAACGGTTGGAAAGCGTCGTGTCAACGGGGAGCATGGCGGCGTTAGTACTGCCGGAGGCCGCGTTATTGGTTTGCACGATGACGTTAGTGTCGGAGGCGTACCAGAAATTCGTGCCATCCACAAGCGGCGTGCCCTCGGGATAACTTTCGAACGTGTCGAAGTACACGTTGGTCAAGGCGCTGGCGCAATTGGGCGCCACCCAGCTCAAAGCCGCAACGCACACGATTGCCGACCATGTCTTGACTGTTTTCGTTTTACAATCCCCTCGGATGAAGGTTCAGGATAATCCGGTGCTAATGCTTTTAGGTCTTTCTTAAAAGAATGCACTATTGCACGCGATAATGCAAATAAAAGATGTATAAAAAATGTCGGGTGGTAACAAACGGACAGGGGTTACCCCGCCCTGGTCAAGGCCAGAATCAATTTCCGGTGCTGGGGAAATCGCTCCAGCAGATCTGAACGTTGCCCCGCCGCGAAGTCCTGGAACTCGAAGCCCGGTGCCACGGTACAGCCGATGAGCGCATAACCACGTTGGCTGGCCCGCCCGCAACGCTGGAGCGTAGCGACTGCCTGCCCGCAATGCTGCGCATAGCGCTGTAGGCGGGCGGGCGCGGCCAGCCGCGCCCCCATCCACGTGCCGGCGGGAATAACAGCTTGAAACTGTTCGCCGGCGGTCGCACGACGGCCCAGGCGCACCTCCCTGGACGTCCCGTCGGGTGCGATCATGGCCAGGAGCAGGGCGTTGCCGTCATAAAAGTGCCATTGCTCATCCGATGCCAGCCGATGCAGGGTTGATATTTGCGTGCCGGCCAGCAGGAAATAAATCGAGGTCGCGAAGGCGCGCGGCCCTTGGTAGCGCGTTGGCAGAGCCCCGGCCGAAATCTGTTCCGTTGCCCGGTAAATCTCGCGGAAATACCCGCCTTCGGGATGTGGCTGGAGCGCCAGCTTGGTTATCCAGTACTTGGCTGTTGGTTGCCTGTGCATGGTTGAGGACCGTTTAAAGTGAAGTGATCCAACCCACAACGGCATTCTATCATAAGTTAAGGGAATGTATATGCAAGCATGCAAAATTAAGGTAGAACAATCTTTACGCCGACCGGGGGTTGCGATAAGGTGCAATCCATACGGAGGAGAGTATACCCAGTGAACCGATGTCAAATAACATTCCTGGTGCTGGCTCTGCCCCGTCAGGATGATTTTACCAGCGCCGATTTAAGCAGTGATCGTCAGCAGGAATTGCAGCGCGCGAAAAGCTCTTCCAAATGAAAAGCGCGGTCATTTTATTGAGCGGTGGGCTGGATTCCTCCACGTTGCTCCACTATGTGAAAGGCAAACTCGATTGCCAGCTCCTCCATGCGGTGACGATCCGCTATGGTCAGAAGCATGTGCGTGAAACTGCCTGCGCCGTTGCCCAGGCGCGCGCGGCGGGCGTTGAAGAGCACCAGCAGGTAGATATTGCCTTTTTCGGCGAACTGGTGGCCGGTGCCTCGGCCCTGACCGATCCGGCCATGCCGGTGCCGGCGCTGGCCGAATTGTCGCCGGGTCAGCTTGACCAGCCGCCGACCTATGTGCCCAACCGCAACATGCTGTTCCTGACGCTGGCCGCCGCATATGCCGAAGCCAAAGGCATCGCCAATGTTTTTTACGGCGCCCAGGCCCAGGACCGCTACGGTTATTGGGATTGCACCCCGGAGTTCCTTGAGCATATGAATGCTGTGCTGGGCCTGAACCGCCGTCATGCGATCATCTTGCACGCGCCTTTCATGATGATGCGCAAGAGTGAGATTCTTAAGATCGGCCTGGACCTGGGTGTGAATTACGCCGAGACGTGGAGCTGTTACCGCGGTCAGGAAACAGCCTGCAGGGTATGTCCCGCCTGTGTCGAACGCCGCGCGGCGGTCGATGCCTTGCATGTCGCCGACCCGCTCGTGGAACGGACGCCAGACCCCGCGTGACGCCAGCCGCCGGACGCCAGACGCCAGACAGGAGAAGACAACACAAAGCGGGACGAATCCGGCGTTTTCTTCTTCAATCTGTCGTCCATCTTCACTCTTCTCTGGGCTGGCATCCGGCGTCCGGTGTCAGGCGTCCATCCTCCGTTCTCCACCGTCTGGTAATGCCGCGCCAGCCGGCGGCCGCCGAAAACTTTCCACGACCAACCGGGACAGTTCCCGGTCGGGCGCCTCGACGATTGCCCGCGTGATTTCAAACGCGGTCCGCCCTGTGTTTTTGGAGATCAGTTTCAAGCCGTGCTGGAAATCCCTGAATTTTTCGCTGAAAATTGTGCGCATGGTTTTGTCCTGCGTGGTGCTCAGTTCCACGAGCAGGTCCACGGCTTCGTCGCTGAAGACCAGGTCCAGGGCATGCTCCTCCTTAAAGCGGCGCGCGAATTCCGCTACTTCCGATTTTAACAAGTTGCGCTGGGATCGCTGGTTCTTGCGGAGCAGACTCTTGAGCGCGCTTTCCGGGTCCATGACCGTGTCGGAATCGGCCTCGAAGTTTTTAACGGCGGTCGAGGGCAACTGGAATTTGAAATTGCGGAACACCTGCTCCATCACGGTCATCAGCCCGCGTGCGCCGGTCTGTTCCCCAATGGCCCGCGCGGCGATTTCAGCGATGGCCTCCTTGGTGATCGTAAAATCAATGCCGTAACCACTGAAATCCTGGCGGTACTGCGCCAGGATACTGTCCTCTGAGGTCAGCATAATCTGCTGGAGGTCGGCGGCGGTCAGCGCGTCGCAGGTCACCCGCACGGGGAGCCGCCCGATGAATTCCGGCTCGCACCCAAAATCAATAAAGTCCCGGGTTTGGGCCAACTTCAGGTATTCATAGTCGGCCCGCGGGGTTTTGTCGGTCTGTGTGAACCCGATGGGCGCAACGCTGACGCGTTGTTTCACCCGCTCGGCCAGCCGGTCGAAGGCGCCGCTGACGATGAACAGGATGTGGCGCGTGTTAATGGTGCGCCGAGGCGGCTGGCCACCGCGTTGGAGTTGCATGATGGCTTCCATCTGGCCGAGCAGGTCGGTCTGGCTCTGCAGGCTGACATCGGTTTCCTCCATGAGCTTGAGCAGGTTGACCTGCACGCCGCGTCCGGAGACGTCGCGGCCGTTGGAGGTGGGCTGACCGGCGATTTTATCAATTTCGTCAATATAAATAATTCCATATTGCGCCAGGTCCACGTTGCCGTCGGCGGCGCGCGCCAGGTCCCTGGCCAGGTCCTCAACGTCGTGCCCGACGTAACCGGTTTCGGAAAACTTGGTGGCATCGGACTTGACGAACGGCACGCCGATCAGCCGGGCGATACAGCGCATCAGGTAGGTCTTGCCCACCCCCGTGGGACCCATGAGGATAATATTCTGCTTGGCATAATCGCGCTCGCGCAGGGCCGGGTTTTCCAGGCACTGCCGCACGTGATTATAATGGTCGCAGATCGCCACGGCCAGCACTTTCTTGGCCTCCGCCTGCTGGATGACGAACCGGTCGAGATAGTCCCGGATATCACGCGGCTTCAGGTTGAACTCGCGTATGCGCCGGAGCTTTTCAGCCGTCGCCGCATCGTCGCCCGGCGGGGTGCCGCCGCCGTGGTCGGCCGATGCGGGTGCCGCGTCGGGGCT
>JBDRSI010000132.1:0-7792 GCA_043825055.1 Verrucomicrobiota bacterium | reverse complement strand
ACGCCGATTCCCGCCAGTGTATTTACGCGGGACGGCATTTATCTGGAGCTGGCCATCAACAACGAAACCCTGGCCCCACGCCAGTTGATCACTTCCGCCGGCCAGGCGCTGGTGGCCCGGACGGTCATGGGCGAGGATATTTTTGTCAACCAGGCTAACGGCAAGGTAGGCATAGGCACAACCACGCCGACGGAACAATTAGATGTGGCCGGCACCATCAAGATCACCGGCTTCAAATTGCCTACCGGCGCCACAGCCAACTATGTGCTGATGTCCGACGACAGTGGCAGTGGGCAATGGCGGCCGGTAACGGCCGGCATTACGGAAACCGACCCTGTATTTAATGCCTGGTCAGTGAGCACCTATGCCCCGGCCACCAGTGATTTATGGTCGGCGGTGGGCGATCTGAACACGGCCACGGATGCGTTGAATGCCGCGGTCGGCTTGTTAAATAACGCGACGAGCACTTTGAATACGCGCATAGGGACGGCGGAAACGGACATTGGCAATCTGGAGACCAACAAGCTCAACATATCCGGCGGCGTGATGACCGGACCGCTGACTAACGAGGTTGCTTATTACGGCAATGGCATAGGCCTTACTAACATTCCCGCAAGCGGTCTGATATTGACAAATTACGTTAAAATAACGGGCGACACCATGACCGGTGCCCTGGTGGTCAGCAATAATGTCACGGTGGACAATGCCCTGATAGTCAATGGCAGTTTCACAAACAATGGCACGACGACCTATACCCCCGGCACGGAGCAGGCGCTGACCGATGGCGGCAGTGTCGGCGTAACAAACATTACCTATGTCAAAATCAAGGGCGCTGCCGCTCCGGTCACAGAACTGGGCAATCCGCCCGTCGCGACGGGCGCGGCCGGCCAGTTCATTACCCTGCAGGGCAATGACAGCGTCAACACTGTGACGTTCACCAACAGCGCGGGATTGGTTTTGGAGGGCGCCGTGCCCTTTACCATGAGTTCCAATGATATCATGCAGTTGGTCTATGATGGCAACACGTGGGTGGAAGTGTATCGGTGCGATAAATGAGAAAAACAGGAGTACAACTATGATAACAAAAGCATTACTGGGTGTCAGTGTGTTGGTCATGGCCATTTTGACCGCGCAAGCGGTTGAAGACGGCCTGGGCACTAACGTAGTCCGCAACCTGCGTGTAAATGACGGTGGCGCATTGGAGCTGGGCGGCGAGGCCATCACCAATTGGGCAACCATGCCGGTAGGCACGGGTGCTGTCAGCCTTGTTGATTATTTGGCTACCAACGCCGTTTTTACAGACGCGACGGGTTCGTTGAATACGGCGGTGGGCTATCTGAACACGTCGACGGGTTCGTTGAATACAGCGGTCGGCAATCTGAACGATCGCACGAATGCCTGGAACAATGGGGTAGTCATTAAAACAGGAACCGGCACGCTCATTGCCGGCAATCTGTATTACATGGGGGGTGGATCCGTATGGAGCAACGCCAATGCCTCGACCAATACCACCGCGCGAGGGTTAATAGGCTTGGCGCTGGGAACATCGCCTTCGAGCGGTCTGTTGTTGAACGGGCAGTGGGGCACCAACAGTCATGGCTTCGCCTTGGGCGCCCCACTTTACATGCAGACTAACAACAACCTTATTACGGCTACCCAGCCGTTTCGGACCAATCACGTGGTGCGCATTGTCGGGTATGCGATTGACGCCAATACAATTATGTTCAATCCCGACCGGACCTATATCGAAATTCTCGGGGAATAAGCGGGTGAAGAAATGTAGAATGAAGAATGAAAAAGGCAGAATGAAGAAAGAAGAAGCAAAGTCTTTCCGCCATCGGCGGATCCGCCTCAGGCGAAAATAAATTCTGCATTCTGCATTCTTAATTCTTCATTTCCGTAAACTTGAGTTACCGATGCACTACAATTTAATACCTTGGCCTGCAAAGCGAATCATGCGACGGCATATGACCGGCTTTGCGGTGATCCCAAGTCCGATCCTGAGCCTGGCGCCGGCTGTCGTCCGTCGTCCGTCATCTGCCGTCTGCTTTACGGTAACCCTGAGCCTGGCGCTGGTTTCAGCCACATTCGGGCAGGTAACGAATCCTGCGGCAAGCCTGCCCGGAATCGGCCAGGGTAATGCGCCTGCCCCTGCCGCTCTCGCTCCCATGCCGGCTTTGACCGACCTGTCCCGCCGTAGTGCCTTGGCAAAGGGTGATGAAGCCAAGGACGGCTGGTGGATCTCCGAAACGATTGCCCATAGCCGGAAGGATCAGCCGGTCTTTTTCGGAGTGCGCCTGGCGAATGCGCCCCAAGCGGCGCTTGCGGAAACATATAGCCAATTCCTTACAGCGGGTGAAACGCTGGCCGTCCGGTTGTGGGGATGCAACGATTTGCCTAAGGAATTCAAGGGTCGTGTGCAAGTGGCGCTTAAACAAGGCGACAAACAATTTGCGCGCGAGGATAAAACCGTGCGATTGGCGCCGGAATCGGTGAAACGTCTTGCAAAGTACAGTTTCGATACGGAGGATCTGGCGGTCGGTCAGTATGCGCTGGTAACGTCGTTGTTTGATAATGCAGGCGAACTGGTTCAACAGCAGGTGACGACCATAACAGTTCGGGTGACCCAGAAGCAAGACCTGTCCCGCCGTAGCGCCTTGGCGAAGGCGGAGGCAAAGAAACAAGCCACGGCGGCGGCGGCGAAAAAGGCGGAGTTAAAGGTTAAGGCTGACGCCGAGAAGCAAGCGGCGGCAGAGGCCAAGGCCCAGGCAAAGGCGGCGGAAAAGGCCAAAAAAGAGGCGGAACTGAAAGCCAAGGTGGAAGCTGAGAAACAAGCCGCGGAAGCTGAGGCAGCGAAAAAGGCCGCCGACAAAAAAATGTTTGAGGATACCAAGGCAAAATACCTGGCGCAGGAAAAGTCTGTAATTGCGGTCAAGGCGGCGGCACTGGCTATGCAGGAAACCGAATATCAAGCCAAGGTAACGCAGTCCGAAGCGGACCAGCAAGCCGCAGAATCGCAAGCGACAGCGCTGGCTCTTGAGGCCAAGACGGCGCAGGCTGAAGTGGCAGCGAAAAAGGCAGTGGAGACGCGGGCAAAGCAAGTGGCAAAGCAAGATGCCCCGAAGGATGTGAAGGCCCAGCGCGCGGTGGAGGCAAAGGCCGCGGAGGAAGCCCGGGAGCGAGCGCGTGTGGCGGCCAAGGCAAAAGCCAGGCAAGCGGATGCGGCCAAGCGGATCGTGGAGGACAAGGCCGAGGTTGCGTCCGACGCGAAGGCCGCGCTGGTTAAACAGCGCAAGAACATGACAGAGCAGAATACGGCAATGAAAGCCCAAGCGGTCAAAAACGCCGAGCGGCAGGCAAAAGACGAAATCAAGGCCAATCAGGTTGCGGCGAAAGCCAAGCAAGACGCGGAATTGAAAGCCAAGGCGGACCTGTCCCGCCGTAGCGCCTTGGCGAAGGCAGAGGCAAAGAAGCAAGCCGCGGAAGCCGAGGCGGCGAAAAAAGCGGCTGACCAAAAAATGTTTGAGGATACCAAGGCGAAATGCCTGGCGCAGGAAAAGGCTGTAATTGCGGTCAAGGCGGCGGCACTGGCTATGCAGGAAACCGAATATCAAGCCAAGGTAACGCAGGCCGAAGCGGACCAGCAAATCGCAGAATCGCAAGCGACAGCGCTGGCTCTTGAGGCCAAGACGGCGCAGGCTGAAGTGGCAGCGAAAGAGGCAGCGGAGACGCGGGCAAAGCAAGTGGCAAAGCAAGATGCTATCAAAGATGTGAAGGCCAAGCGCGCGGCGGAGGCGAAGGCCGCGGAGAAAGCCCGGGAGCAAGCGAGCGTGGTGGCCAAGGCGAAAGCCAAACAAGCGGATGCGGCCAAGCGGATCGCAGAGGACAAGGCGGAGGTGACGTCTGACGCAAAGGCCGTGTTGGTTAAACAGCGCAAGAACATGGCAAAGCAGAATACGAAGATGGAAACGCAGGCGGTCAAAAACGCCGAGCGGCAGGCAAAAGAAGAGATCAAGGCCAATGAGGTCATAGCAAAAGCCAGACATGACGCCGAAATAAAAGCCAAGGTTGAGGCCGAGAAGCAAGCGGCGGCGGACTTGAAGGCAAAGCAGGCGGAGGAGGCCAAGGTAGCGCGGGAAGCAAAGGTAAAAGCTCGCATAGAAGCCCGTAGCGAGGTGACAGCAACAGGCCGGCCGGCGACTGAGGCGCAGGCAGTGGCTGGCAAGCCGGTTGCCGTAACGTCAAAGGATCTTGAAAAAGAGAAGTGGCGGGTGGCCGTTGGGATGCTGTACCGGCAAATCGGCGCCCAGCGCTTTAAGACGGGGTCTTATTCGGCCAACTACGTTGGCAAGAAATCGTCGCACGATCACTGGGTTGGACCGGCGGGGGGACTGAACGATGCAGGCAACCGGATCTATGATGACGGGTATGTGGGATCCGATGATTACACGGATTTGGATGATGGAACGTGGAACTGGGGATACGACAACGGGCGGCAGGTGAATGGAAACACAATCGAGTTTACGGGAGTGGACGAAATATGGCGGAATTATAGCCGTCAGACAACGGTAACGGAGGCGGAAAGCAGTGATAACGCTGACTACCGAGGCGGATTGATGCTGGAGGCGGATCGTTATTTTGCACAGACACGGTTTGTGGACTATGGCGTGAATTTTGGGCTGGCGCGGGCGCAGACGTTCCAGGCATCGGCGAATGGAATGAATAATTTTAATGACTATCAGGAGTGGACAACATATAACTCTCGTGTTTTGGACACGTACGATATCACCGGGTTAGGGATCACGCCGGATAGCGCGCCGTATAACGGTAATGCGACGGACGAGGGCCCGGTGATTGATACGTCGCCGATGACCAGGCAATGGTTGGGTAACGAACTGGTATCGGCGGGGTCATACCGGGCGTTTAACTCGATATCGGAATCGCTGGACATGGATTTATCAACGCTGTCGCTGGGAATGAGCATCAAGGGAAATTACCTGCGGGTGTATGTGGTGGGGTCCACGGGACCAACGCTAAACATGCTGGAAAAGGATGCGACTTACGAGGAGACGTTGTACGAGTCGAACAACGGGGGATCGCCGCAAGTGTTAAAATACTGGAGCGACAACTCGAGCGGCACTGAATGTCTGTTTGGTTACTACGTGCAGGCGGAGGTGGGGGTACGGATATACCGGGAACTGCACTTAGGCATATTTGGGCGCTATGACTGGCTGGAGAACGTGTCGGGTAACGTGGGACCGTCCCGCTATGAAGTCAACCCGTCGGGCGGCTCGATGGGCGGTACCGTAGGTCTTCATTTCTAACCCGCATACTATCCACATAAGTAGTTAGAGCGTGCATGAGTTTATTACTGGCCGATAAGTGGATTGATTATCAACTGCTTGATGGCGGCGACGGCATGAAGCAGGAGCGCTGGGGCGATATCGTGCTGGTGCGCCCGGACCCACAGATTATCTGGCCACGACCTTCCCGAACCCCCTGGAACGACTTTGATGCCATCTATCATCGTAGTGAACAGGGCGGCGGCCGTTGGGAATTCAAAAGAACTATGCCTGCGTCCTGGACCGTTCGCTATCGCCATCTGACGTTTAAGATCCGACCGACGGGGTTCAAGCATCTTGGGCTTTTTCCGGAACAGGCGGTCAACTGGGATTGGCTGACTGAAAAAATCAGGGGACGCAAAGCGCCGGTATCGTTGTTGAACCTGTTCGGGTACACAGGCGGCGCAACGGTGGCGGCCGCCGCCGCGGGTGCTATGGTTTGTCATGTGGATGCTGCCGCCGGTATGGTGGATTGGTGCCGTGAAAACACGGCCCTAAACGGATTGGCCGAGCATCCCATCCGCTATATTGTGGACGATTGCCTGGCTTTTGTGAAAAGGGAAATCCGGCGGGAGAACCGCTATGATGCGCTGGTCATGGATCCGCCCTCTTTCGGGCGCGGCCGCCGTGGCGAAGTGTGGAAGTTAGAAGACCAGTTGTGGGAGCTTCTATCCGAATCACGCAAATTATTGTCCGCGCATCCACTTCTATTCCTGGTGAACTGCTACACGGCCCATGTGTCGGCGCTTGTGATGGCCAATATGCTCTCTGATATCCTGGCTGGTCTACGAGGCCGGATTACCAGCGGCGAATTAGGCTTGCCTTTCCAACAAAGCGCCAAAATACTGCCTTGCGGCATCTATTGCCGGTGGGAGGCAAGAAATTGAGTGATTAAGTGATTGAGTGATTCAGAGATTGAAATCGCTAAATCACTGAATCACTAAATTGCTTCCAGGCGGAGCAGAGCTGTGAAAAACAACACTGCTTGAATGCGTGTCGGCGGCATATCCAGTGCCCTGGCGGCCATTTCCCGGTACGCGACAAGCTGAGGACGATAGCGAACAAGCTCGGCCGTCAACCAGGCGGCGCTATCCGGGCCGGGCCGGCCGGTTTTGAAATCCACCAAAACAATTTCCTTGGCGGTTTTCAAGACAAGATCAATGCGCCCGACACGAATAACGTTTTTAGCAAAACAATCCTCGATCGCCCATTCAGGGATCCTGTCGGTCGCGGCATCGCGTAATGCGGTCAACGCCTTGAACTCCCAGGCACGGCGGCATTCGTCGAGTATTTCTTTTGCCAGCGCACGACACTGCTCGGGAGCCAGGCCTTCAACGGCAAGCGCCGCGGCCACCGCCGGTTCCCGGGGGGCAGGTTCTCCCCGCGCCAATATCTCGAATAATCGGTGCATGACCACGCCCCGTGCCCTGGCATTCGGATCGGCCTCGTCGGTGCCTGACCGTGCGGCGGTGGCGGTCTCATCCTCTATTTTCGACGGGCTCCGAATCAGATAGGGCAGGGGTTCCGGCTCAAACGGCGCCGGGGCAGGGGAAAGTTTGGGCGGTGCGATGACAGGTGTTCCCGTTTGGGCGAGTTGTGGATTTTCAAGCGTCTTTACCGGCAATCCCGCGAACACACATTCCTGGTCCATGGCGTCGAACCAGGCGATAGCCGCCGGACTCGCCTGGGCGCTCGCCTCGGCGTAGCCTCCGGCGAAGCCTGGGTAGCGCTCTTGCCTGGGCGTAGCGCTCCGGCGTAGCCTGGTCGGCGGAGCCTGGCGCTCTTTCGCGCCGGCGGTTTGAAGCATCAGGCCGCTCAAGGTTAATGTCTCACGGGCACGTGTCGCAGCAACGTAGATCAGCCGCTTGTATTCCGCCGCGTTGCGCCGAACTCCTAAATCGCTCAACAGGAGCTGGGCCAGCGACCGTGCGTCAGTCCGCCGATCCCCGGCGGTGGCAGCAAGGAATGACGGACGACGGACGACAGACGACGGATGACGGACGGCGGAGTCGCGGTTGCATTCCGGCAGGCGTTCCATCAGGAACGCGGAGTCCCGCTCCCGGCGCGCGGCGCGGCCTCCGGCTTCGCGGTCGAGTCCAACCACGAAGACATGGTCGAATTCCAACCCCTTGGCCTTGTGGATGGTCATGATGGCAACGGGAGAGAATGCGGCGCGTGGATCAGGCGGCGTGTAGGCTCGCTCCAGCAGTCGTTCCATGGTGGTAAGCGTCTCCTCGCCGCGTCCCTCGGGACATTGGCCGAGCAAATCGAGGTACCGCATACTATTAGCCAAGCCGGCTGGGCCGCACATCCGAACCACGGCGGCGGGTCCGCCAAGTTCCTCCCACAGGCGCTGAAGGCTGATCGCATAGCTCTCGCGTCCGAAATCGGGGCGGATCTTGTCCAGTGCGGTATTAAAACGAAAAATCTCAGGATGGGCTTGACGGCCC
>JBDRSI010000131.1:0-4474 GCA_043825055.1 Verrucomicrobiota bacterium | reverse complement strand
ATATACGATGGCGGTACCGAAAAGGAAAACGTCAAAAAGCAGGATTCGCATCCGCAAGCGGTCCTATAAAGAAACCCTGACGGCGACGCAAGCGTGTTCTAACTGCGGCGAGCCGCATCAGCCGCATCGGGTGTGTCCTTCGTGTGGTCACTACAAAGGACGACAGGTCCTGACGATCATTGCCAAATAGCTGGTTATGCATATTGCCGTAGATGCCATGGGCGGGGATTTTGCTCCCCGCGAGATTGTCCGAGGAGCGGTCGAGGCGGCGAAGTCCTTGCCGGGCTTGGATAAGATCACGCTGGTCGGCGATGAGGCGGCTATCCGCCGGGAATACGCGGCCTGCGGGACGATTCCCGGCATCATGGATATTCTGCATGCCGCGGAAGTCGTGGGCATGGAGGAAAGCCCGGCCAACGCCATCCGCCGCAAGAAAGACAACTCTATCAGCCGTGCCGTTGACCTGGTCAAAAAAGGCGACGCAAACGCCATGATTTCCGCCGGCAATACGGGCGCCGTGGTGGTGGCCGCCACGCTGAAATTGCGCACCTTGCCGGGAATTGATCGTCCCGCCATTGCCACGGTCATGCCGACACCGAAAAAGCCCTTTGTGCTGATTGATGCCGGCGCGAATACCGATTGCTCCGCGCGCCTGATGCTCCAGTTTGCCGTTATGGGTCATATCTACGCGCAGAAAATTATCGGGTGTCCCAATCCCCTTGTCGGTTTGATGAGCGTTGGGACGGAGGAGTCCAAGGGCAACGAGATTACCAAGGAGGCGTTTCGCCTGATCAGTGAATCCAAGCTCAATTTTTATGGTAATATTGAAGGCCATGACCTCTATAAGGGCCACGTGGATGTGGCCGTCTGTGACGGTTTCGTGGGCAACGTCATCCTGAAGACAAGCGAAAGCGTGGCGCACGCCGTGGGCCATTGGATCAGACAGGAATTCAGCCGTTCGCCAATCCGCATCCTGGGCGCGCTGTTGCTGACCAAGGCGCTCAAGGACATGAAAAAACGGATTGACCCGGATCTCAGCGGTGGCGCTCCGCTCCTGGGAGTGAACGGGGTGTGCATCATTTCGCACGGCGCATCCAGTGCGCGCGCCATTTACCATGCCATCCGTGTGGCGCGTGATTCCGTCAACTACCGGATCAACGAACTGATTACGCAGACAATCGGCGGCGCCTTATGAAAACTAAGCCCGTTGCTCACGAAAGTGTGCCCAAAACGCTGAGATCGGTATCCATCATCGGCACCGGCTCCTATCTGCCCAAGCGTGTCCTGACCAACGCGGATCTCGCCAAGGTGATGGATACGACCGATGAGTGGATTACGACGCGCACCGGCATCAAGGAGCGGCATATTGCCGCCGCCGATCAGGCCACCTCCGACATGGCCGCCGAAGCCGCCCGCCGGGCGCTCCGCCAGGCCGGTTTGACGGCCGAAGACCTGGATATGATTATTGTCGCCACGGTTACGCCGGACATGTTTTTTCCCAGTACCGCCTGTTTTGTGCAAAAGGCCATCGGTGCCAGGAAAGCCGTTTGTTTTGACCTCGAAGCCGCCTGCTCCGGATTCCTATTCGCGCTGGAAACGGCCCGGCAGTTCGTGGGCTCGGGTGCCATCACGACGGCGCTCGTTATCGGTGCCGATAAATTGACCGCCATCACGGACTGGGAAGACCGTGCCACTTGTGTCCTGTTTGGCGACGGCGCCGGCGCCGCGATCCTTCGCAGTCGGCCCGGTGTGCGCGGCATTATTGCCACGGCCATGGCCTCGGACGGCAACCTGGGCCATCTGCTCAGTATGCCTGGCGGCGGCAGTCGTAATCCGGCCACTGCCCAAACGGTCAAAGACCGCCTTCACTTCCTGAAAATGGCCGGCAAGGAAGTTTTCAAGTACGCAGTCGGTTCCATGGTGAGTGCGTCCAAGGAAGTGCTGAAGAAAGCCAACATGAAGATTGACGACGTGGATTGCGTCATTCCCCACCAGGCCAATATGCGAATTATCCGGGCCGTCGGCGAGCGCCTGAGCTCGCCCATGGAAAAATATTACAATAACCTTGAGCGCACCGGCAACATGTCGGCCGCCACGATTCCCGTGGCGTTCGATGAAGCGGTTCGGGCGGGGTTCATCAAGCATGGCAATATTGTCCTGATGATGGCCTTTGGCGGCGGATTTACGTGGGGCGCCACCCTGTTGGAGTGGCGCAAGCCGGAGCCAGCCCCGCGTGCCAGCGCGAAAGATGCCAGCCGTGTGCGTGTGTCCAATGCCCAGAAACGCCGATTTTCAACCAATGCCAGCAACCTGTGGTGACGAAATCGTTGCCCGTTCTTAGTTCTTGGTTCCTCGTTCGGGGCGCGCTATTTCAGATAGATGTCCGTAAACCAGGAACGAAGAACCAGAAACGATGAACCGATCTATGAACGCACTTCTTTTTGCCGGGCAGGGCGCCCAGGCGATCGGCATGGGCCGCGACCTGGCCGAAGCCTATCCGGAATGCAAGGCTCTCTACACAAGGGCCAATGAAATTCTGGGTTACGATTTAGCGCGGCTCTGCTGGGAAGGGCCGGAAAGCGAACTGGTCAAATCCAGCCATTGTCAGCCGGCGATTTTTGTAACCAGTGCGGTCTGTTGCCGCGCCCTGCGGCGCGAACGGAACACACTGGCCGTCCAGTCAACGGCGGGGCTGAGCCTGGGCGAATGGGCGGCGCTCTGGCTGGCGGAAGCTGTTTCGTTCGAAGAAGCCCTGCGCATTCTGGAAGCTCGCGGCCGGTTCATACAGGAAGCCTGCGAAGAGCGCGAAGGCGCCATGCTGAGCGTCATCGGGCTCGATCCGGAGAAACTTAAAGCGGTTGCGGCGGCCGCCGGCGTCGAAATTGCCAACTATAATTCGCCCGAACAAACCGTGCTTTCCGGCCTGCATGCGGGCATTCAGACGGCCGAAAAACTGGTTAAGGAAGCTGGCGCCAAACGCGCCATCATGCTGAACGTGGCTGGCGCCTACCATTCCTCGCTGATGGCTTTGGCCGCTCAGCGCCTGGAAGCGTTCATTCGCGACCTGCCCATTCGCCCGCCGCGCTTACCGGTGATATCCAATGTGACCGGTCAGCCGCACGGAACGCCCGATGACATTCGGCGTCAGATGGTGCTCCAGGTAACCTCGCCGGTCCAGTGGGTCGCCTGCGTGCAGATGTTCCGTCAGCAGGGTGTGACGCGCTATATCGAGTGCGGCCCCGGCCGCGTGCTGTCGGGACTGGTTAAGCGCATTCATCCCGAGGCCGAACTGAATAACGTGCAGGATTGCCCGTCCTTATCCAAAACCATCGCCAATTTGCCGGCCTAACCAATAATGATCGGCATATGGCGGGACCATTATGAACCCGCTCCATTTGGGATATCTGCTGGCCATTGTCACGACCCTGGCGTGGGGGCTGGTGGTCATTCCCGTAAAAAAAGCCCGTTCGCCCGGTTATCTCGGCGTGGCGATCAGCATGCCTGCCGGCATCCTGGCACTGTTACCGGTCCTGCTGTTGCTGAAGCCGGCCGACTGGATGCTGTCGGGGATGAGTTGGCAAACGGGTTTGGCCATCGTGCTTGCGGGTCTTTGCCAATTTCCCCTGGCGACGCTGTTTTATTACGAAGCCATTCGCCGGTCCGAGATTTCCACAGTGGCGCCGCTGAAGTGTGTGAAGAGTATCATGGTCATTGGGCTGGTTATTCTGCTGGGCATTGAGGCCGTTACGGGGCATATGATTGCCGCGGCGCTGATCGGCGTTATGGGGGCGATTATCCTGACCTGGTCGAAGCGCGCGGAGGACACGGGCCCAGGCGGCGCCGGGCGCTACAAGGGCATTGTGTGCGCGCTGCTGGCCTGTGTTTTCTGGAGCCTGGGCGATATTCTCATGCGCCAGGCAGTTCGCGAGGTGAACGCCCTGCTGGCGACGCCGCTGGCTCTGTTGGCCGGGACCGTGGTTTTTTACGGCTGGTTGGCGGTGCGGCGCCAGGGTCACGCGGTTCTGGCCATGCCACGGCGCGACAAGCTTTGTTTCGTTACGCATGGCATTGTGAGTTTTGCCGTGGGCTATTGCGCTTTTTTCACCGCCATGCAATATATTGGCGTGACGCGGGCCGTGATTATTACGAGCGCCTGGCCAATTATTTCGTTTGTCGTGGGACTCTGGCTGTATCGGGAACACCTTAGTGTTCAGAAAGTGCTGGGTCTGCTGATGCTGGTAACCAGCGTGTATTTGGTGATGGCGAAATGAACCTGAAAGCTGAAAAGAAAGGAATTACGTATGTCCATGGATACGGAAATCAATCGTGCGGCGCGTGGACTGAGCAAAATATTAATTGCCATTCGGCGCGACATTCATCAGCATCCCGAATTAGGCTTTCAGGAACGGCGGACCAGCCGTAAAATTGTGGAAATTCTGAATTCCGTGGGGCTGGACCGCGTGCAGGGCGGCGT
>JBDRSI010000130.1:0-13972 GCA_043825055.1 Verrucomicrobiota bacterium | reverse complement strand
GAAATGCATTAGCTCATTGGGATTTAGACGAAAAGATGAGCAATGAGGATGAAATTGTTATTTACAATCCAGTTACTTTTAAGAGATTGAAACTAAATGATGAGACAATGAGAAAATTTCAGGAACATGAAAAAATTCTTTTGAAAGTATTTGGTTGGGAACAAACCCTTGCGGAGAAAAATCTTAACTGATTTTTCTCTTGTGGAATTTTGCCCGCCCGAAATTAAACCATCTCCTACATGGTCCCAGGCTGTGATATCAGCCGTCGCAGTGGGGCGTGCAGGCGGCCGTTGCTGGCGATAAACCGTAATTGATAATGGTGCGGGCCGGTTGCCATGATCTCGGCGCGCCCGTCCGCCTGGTCAACAATCAGGCCGGCGGCGGCCACGTCCCACAGATAAATCCCGGATTCGAAAAAGGCGTCCGCCCGGCCGGCGGCCACCTGGCAGATATCAAGCGCGGCCGATCCCATGATGCGCACTTTTTGCGTCTTGCGCGAGAGCTTTTGGAACAGCGCGATGGAGTTGGACAGCAGATCGTTGCGCTTATCCAGGCCGGTGAGGATCACGGCGTCCTTCAGGCGGCGTGTGGCCGATACGGCCAGCGGCTTGCCGTTGCAGGTTGCCCGGCGTTCGCGATGGGCGGTGTAACACTCTTCCAGCACCGGCGCATACACGGCGCCGGCGGCCGCACGCCCCCGGACCTGAACGGCGACCGAACAGCACCACAGCGGCAGGCCGTGAAAATAATTAACGGTGCCGTCAATCGGGTCAATGATCCAGAGCACGTCGGCCGCAGCCGGCTGCACGGTGTTTTCTTCGCCCAGAATTACGGCGCGTGGAAAGTATTTACGGATCGTCCGCTCGGCCACGTCCTGGCATTCGCGATCCAGCTTCAGTTTAACGTCGTGGGCAAATGTTTCCGCAATGATGCACCGGCGATGATTATGCTTTAAGGCATGTTTTCCGCCCGCCCGCGCGGCCGCTTCCGCACAGGCGAGCAGACGGTCAAGCGAGGGCAGGGCAGGGCATTCCGACTTTTTCTTCATGAAGTAACGTGCTCCCATAATTATTGGCGGCTCATCAGATCACCACTCACTCTGCATCGGGCACGAAGGGTGGGATGGGGCAATCCAGCGAATCGGCGACAGCGCGCAGGAGTTCCGCTTCGGTCACCGTCGTGCGGCCATCCGCGGCAACGCACGCGACACAGGCATCCAGAATCGTTTTTTTTATGGCGGGGGAGGCCGTATTCAGGATGGTCAGCGCCTGGTCCACGGCGGCCAGTCCGCATGACTCCCTCGCGAGCAGGCGCCGGGGCGAATTCAGCCGGGCGGAATTCAGCCGTGCCGCGCCGGACTGGAAGGCGCGCGCCGCCTGGTCCTCTTCCGGCTGGCCATAGTAAGCCAGGGTGGAGAGCAGGGTGGTGGCCGCCGGCAGAAGTGGTTTAAGATCGTAATACTGGACTACAACCCGACGTGGCCGGCCGTACTGGCTTGCGAGGCGACGAACGACCATGCGTTCCAGCATGTATTCGAAGAGCGAGATGGACGCATCGGCCTCAATCAGCGCGCGCAGGTTGTCCTGGAATATTTCCACTTGTGCGCGCGACAGCGCCCGCAGAGCGGTCAGTGCCATATCGGTCAGCGGCAGACGCGCCGCCGCCGGCAGGGACGCAAGCTCAGGCGCCAGCGCCCGCGTCCGCTCGGCGACATCCGCTTCCGCTTTCAAGGTCAGGCGCTGGAGTTGCTCGTTGCGGATTGGTTCGTCGGTGCTGATCAGCAGGCCATAAATCAGGGCGCGGGCGCCGACCGGTTCGCGGGCCGCGGTTTTAATGGCTGCGGGTAAAGCGTTGAGCAGGGCGGTCACGTAGGCCAGATTTTCCGCCTGCGGATGGCCGACGCTAAGCAGGGTTTCGCGCGGCCGCAGGGGAATGGTCGAGGGGCGACTGGATTCCGCCGCCGTGTCTTGGCGACTTGCCCGCGCCTGGGCGAAGCCGGTTGCCATCGCACTGGCATCATCTGTACCCGTCACGGGCGCCACATTCACGGCGGCAAAATCGCCGCTGAAAGCGGGATCAATCCGCCGGATGCGTTCGACCAGCGGCGGGTGCGTGGCCATCAGGTTCAGGAACGACTGGCCCAGGCCGTTGGCAAAAAACAGGTGACTGGCCTCCTCGGCGTTCTTGTTCTGGATGCGCGACCCCGCCACCCCGAGCGCGCCGGCAAGCCTCGGGGCGCCGATCTTTTTGAGCGCGCCGGCAAGACCGTCCGGGTTGCGCGTGAACTGCACGGAAGCGGCATCCGCCAAAAACTCGCGCTGGCGTGAAACGGCGCTCTTGATCAGTTTGCCAAAGAATACGCCGATGTAGCCGATGGCCATGACGGCCAGCCCCACCAGGATGAACACGATAGGACTGCCGCCTTTCTTGCGCCCCACGCTTGCCGTCCGACTGGTACTGGTGGCGATCCGGAAAATCCAAAAGCCGATGATGCCGATGATAAGAATGCCGTTAAGCAGGCCCATGAGCCTTAAATTCAGGCGCATGTCGCCGTTGAGAATGTGACTGAACTCGTGTGCGATCACGCCTTGCAGTTCGTCCCGGGTAAGCTGTGTCAGGCACCCGAAGGTGACGCCGATCACAGCATCCTGCGTCGAAAAGCCGGCGGCGAACGCGTTCACGCTGTTTTCATTGTCAAGCACGAAGACGCGCGGCACCGGTGTGCCGGAAGCCAGGGCGATTTCCTCGACCACGTTCAACAGTCGGCGCTCCTGCAGGTCCGTCGTGGCGGTCGGCACCGGCCGCGCGCCCAGCATGTGCGCCACCGCCTCGCCGCCCTTGGAAAGTGCTATGATTTTATAGAGTGAGCCCAGGCTGATGATGCCGATTGTAATGGCGGCTACCCACATCAACAGGTCAGCGCGCCACCAGTTCCGCGCGATGGCAACTGCCGAGCTGGCGGCATCAGGCGGCGGTGCAGGCATGAACACGTAAGCAAATACGGCGTAGATGGCAGCGATAATCAGGATGATGGCCACGAAGAAATAAGCCACCAGCATGGTGGTCTTGCGCCGGGCTCTTTCCTGATGCTCAAAGAAATCCATGGCTTACGAAAAAGCCACTTTGGGGGCTTCACGCTCCTGGGCTGCCGTGATTTCAAACAGCTGGGCCAGCGTGAAGCCGAACAAATTGGCCACGACCACGGCCGGGAAGGTTTCGCGGGCAATGTTATAGCTCATGACGACGTCGTTATAAGCCTGCCGCGCAAACGACACCTTGTTCTCGGTGGAGGTCAGTTCCTCCATCAATTGGGCCATGGTTTGGTTGGCCTTCAGGTCGGGATAGGCCTCGACCACGGCGAATAGACGGCCGAGTGCGCCGGTCAGGGTGGCTTCCGCGCCCATCAGGCCCTGGATGGCGACGGCGTCGGCCGGGTTGGCCGCCGCTTTTTGCACAGCCGTCGAGGCCTGGTTGCGGGCCGCCGTAACGGCCTCCAGCGTGCCGCGTTCGTGCTTGATGTAACCCTTGGCCGTTTCCACCAGATTCGGGATCAGGTCATAGCGGCGTTTGAGCTGGACATCAATCTGGGCGAACGCGTTTTTGAACCGGTTGCGCAGGCTGATGAGCCGGTTGTAAATACCGACGGCGTACAACAGCACGATGACGACGACGGCCAATATGATAATGACAGCAATGGACATGATGTGTGCTCCTTTTTGATGTGTTTTAAAAAAAAAGATTCTGGCGCGATTTAACGCTGTACGGGGTGCAAGTCGGTGCCGCTCCATTTTATCACGGTGAAGTGACCGCTTGATGAAGACCTCCACATGCGCCACATCACGTTGGCGCTCTCAAAATTCGGCCACGAGACGGCAAAATCCGCTTTGCCGTCGCCATCATAATCGCCTGGCGCCGGATCAGCGTTGGATGGTTCGCAGTCTTCGCGGCCCAATTGATAGAAAGATTCGATCTGCCTGTAATTCTGAGAGGAAGAGAGCAAATGCCAGGCGAACACATAGCGCTTGCCCAGAAAAGAGGGCGCGGAATAAGCAAAGACCGCCGGGTCGGTTTTACGATCACCGTCGTAATCGGCCGGGGAAGGAACGAGCGGGCCATCGCCCTTGGTGTCCACGTAACATGTTTTAGGGGTATAACCCTGCGAGGAAACTTGGACCAGCCATTGCCCGTCCGACCGCCGGTAGGTGGCCGGGTCGCTACAGCCATCGCCGTCGTAATCACCGGACACGGCGGTGTACCCCGGACCGCCGAGCTGGCCGGAGATTGTGGCATTTTCCAGGCGCGACAACATGGATCTCCATGCGCCGGTGGCTTCGCAGTAGATGGTTGGATCGGTTAGGCCGTCGCCATCATAATCGCCCGTGACCGCGGTCCAGCCAGTGCCGCCAAATGCATCGAGATACACCGGAGATGCAAAACAGTTTTGCGAATACAGAAAGCACCACGTGCCGGTCGTGCGGTTATACGCCACAAGGTCCGCACGTCCATCCCCGTCATAGTCCGACTGGATCGCCGTCCAGTCTGGCCCGCCCCACACGAACGACTGCAACGCGAAATTGTCTCCACTTAACATGACATGCCATGTGCCGGTGGGTTCATCGAACACGGCCGGATCCATGCTCCCGTCGCCGTCGTAATCGCCGTCGTGATTGAAATTCCCGGCCCGGCCCGCTGTTACCAGCAGGGTGCCGAGCATGACCACGACCATCCATCCCTGCCATTGCCGCCAGTGTGCCATTCGGACTTTGACTGCCATGATATTTTCCTTTATTCTTCGGTATTTATGAATTGGTTTTAAATATATACCATCCTTTCGCCGGTGCGGCAATAACAAACTACAAACGTGTCGCCGCCCGGTCAAAAAATATTTTAAAAAACCTGTTGACACATATCCTGTTTTTGTTAAATTACTTGTTCGTTTGGCATAACTTTGGCGTTTAATAAGCATTAACGCGCTTGCGGGCATATAAAACCGGGGCGTCTTTTGAACCTCATAACCCGATTTAAATCATGAGGGAATGGGGGTAGGGGTTTTGTTGCTTTTTTATGTTTGGGCTCACGGGGAGCGAAGTGTTGGCCCACGTAGCTCAGTTGGAAGAGCACGTCCTTGGTAAGGATGAGGTCAACGGTTCGATTCCGTTCGTGGGCTCTGGGCGGCGGTAAAAAAAAAGACATGGCAAATTGAAGGAGACGCACAATGGCAAAAGAAAAATTTGAACGCACGAAACCGCATGTCAACGTCGGCACCATCGGGCATGTGGACCATGGCAAGACGACCCTGACGGCCGCCATTACCAAGGTGCAGTCCCTGAAGGGGCTGAGCAACTACATTTCGTACGACCAGGTGGCGAAAGCCTCTGAATCGCAGGGACGCCGCGATCCGACCAAGATCCTGACGATTGCGACCTCCCATGTGGAATACCAGTCCGAGAAGCGCCACTATGCCCACGTGGACTGTCCCGGCCATGCCGACTATGTAAAGAACATGGTCACCGGCGCTGCCCAGATGGATGGCGCGATCGTAGTGGTGAGCGCTGCGGACGGACCCATGCCGCAGACGCGCGAGCACATCCTGCTGGCCCGCCAGGTGGGCGTGCCTTCCATCGTTGTGTTTCTGAACAAAGTGGACACGGTGGACGATCCGGAATTACTGGACCTGGTCGAACTGGAAATCCGCGACCTGCTCACCAAGTACCAGTTTCCCGGCGACAAGACGCCGATCATCCGCGGCTGTGCGCTGAAGGCCATTAGCGCGACCAAGCCGGACGATGCGGACGCCAAGTGCATCCAGGAGCTGATGGAAGCCTTGGATAATTACATTCCGGAACCGACCCGCATCATGGACCAGGCGTTCCTGATGCCGATCGAGGACGTGTTCTCCATTGAAGGTCGCGGCACGGTGGTAACCGGCCGTATCGAGCGCGGTATCATCAAGGTTGGCGACGAAATCGAAATCGTCGGCCTCAAAGACACGCAGAAGACCGTCGTCACGGGCGTGGAAATGTTCCGCAAGTTGTTGGATGAGGGGCGCGCCGGCGACAATGTCGGCTGTCTGTTGCGGGGTACCAAGAAAGAGGATGTCCAGCGCGGCCAGGTGCTGGCTAAGCCGGGTTCGATCAAGCCGCATGCTCATTTCAAGGGGCAGATGTACGTTCTGAGCAAGGAAGAAGGTGGTCGGCATACATCGTTCTTCAACGGGTATCGGCCGCAGTTTTATTTCCGAACCACGGATGTCACTGGCGCCGTCACCCTGCCAAAGGGCGTGGAAATGGTCATGCCGGGCGACAATGTCGAAATCGAAGTCAAACTGATCGCCCCGATCGCCATGGAAAAAGGCGTGCGCTTCGCCATTCGCGAAGGCGGCCGCACGGTGGGCGCAGGCCAGGTGACGGAAATCATTGCCTAATGGTTAATGGCCAATGGTTGATGGATGATGTTGCAGAAAATAACGGTGGCATTGTTTTCATTCTCTTCATGAACCATGTTCCATCACCCATTAACCATCAACCATCAACCATTGCCGGAGAGTCATGGTGCGAGAAATCATAACCTTAGCGTGTAGCGCGTGCAAACGCCGGAACTATACGACGACCAAAGACAAGAAATTGACGCCCGACAGAATTGAACTGAAAAAATATTGCCGGTTTGAGCGCAAGCATACCGTGCATCGCGAGATTCGGTAATCCTCTTTGGGATAGGGGAGTAGCTCAATTGGCAGAGTACCGGTCTCCAAAACCGGGTGTTGAGGGTTCAAATCCCCCCTCCCCTGCCATGTGTCCGTGGGCCGTTGCAGTACGTGGTAAGGGAAAGCAGGGATTTGCGTTATTGGGAAATGACCAAGCAGGGCAATAGGAACGAATCTGCCCGGCGCGGGTGCGTGCATTGCAACCAACCAACTGAGGCCATTGCGCTGTGAATAAAATCCAGGGGTTCATTGTCAAGCTGGTCGGTTTTATCAATGAAGTTGGCCTCGAACTGAAGAAATCAGCTTGGCCGACGCGAGCCGAATTGCAAGAGTCCACCCTGGTTGTGATTATGTCGGTTATCGTGCTGGGAGCTTTCGTGGGGCTTAGCGATCTGATCCTGATGCGGGTTTTACACCTGATTCTGTAATAACCGGCGCGGAGGACAGGGGAAACGCATGGAAAAGCAATGGTTTGTGATTCATACGCTCACGGGTAAGGAGATGAAAGTCCGGGATAGTCTCCTGCGCCGGATAAAGACGGAGGAAATGAGCGACTTGATCGGGGATGTTTCAATTCCCTCCGAAAAAATATCAGAGGTCAAGAAAGGCAAGAAAAGCACGACCACCCGGATGTTTTACCCGGGTTATGTACTGATCCAGATCGGCTTGTACAAAGAGGACGGCAAGATTAACGAGCGTGCTTGGTATTATGTCAACGACACGCCGGGGGTCATTGGGTTTATTGGCGGCCAGCGGCCGACGCCTCTGCGGCCGAAGGAAGTCGAATCCATTGTTTATCAGATCGAGGACAAGAAAGAGAAAATCAAGCCCAAGGTCCAGTTTGAGCCAGGCGAAACCGTCAAGATTAACGACGGTCCCTTTTTGAATTTCAGCGGGGTCATCGAGGAAGTGGATCCGGATCGCGGCAAATTAAAAGTGTCCGTGGCCATCTTTGGTCGAACGGCCCCGGTGGAGTTGGAATACTGGCAAGTGGAACGCGTCTGAAGAAATGCAGAATGCAGAATGCGGCATGGTTCAACGGTTCACGGCCCGCCTGCAACGCTGTAGCACTGCGGGCAGGTTGGGTTTTTGCCCAAAATCCGATAACCCTGCAACCGTGAACCATGTCATTTTTGTTGCCTACGGAATCCCGATGCGCGATGCGATCGGGAGAAAAGCGCGGAAAGTGTGGGCGGGGAATCGCTAATAAGTTTTTTCATGATTTTTCGCCTGGTGGCATGTCTTTCCATGTGTTGTGTGGGTTAAATTTTGGTTATCACGCCGCTTACCACGTCTGTGGCAAAGTGGCCGCTTGCCCCGCTACGGGGCGACGGGGCGAAGCGCAAGCGTAGTGACGCGGTGGCCACAGGCCACATTCAGGAGACGTATGGCAAAGAAAGTCACAGCAATCATTAAGTTGCAGATTCCCGCGGGCCAGGCCAATCCGGCGCCGCCGGTGGGGCCGGCCTTGGGCCAGCAGGGGGTCAATATAATGGCCTTTTGCAAGGAATTTAACGCTGCCACCCAGAGTCAGAACGGCATGATTCTGCCGGCGGTCATTACGGTTTACCAGGACAAGTCGTTTGCCTTCATAGTCAAAAGTCCGCCGGCTGCCGTCCTGCTCAAGCAGAAGGCCGCTTTGGCCAAGGGGTCGGGTGTCCCTAACCGCGAGAAAGTAGGCAAGGTTACGCATGCCCAGATTCTCGAAATTGTCAAGATTAAACACAAGGATTTGAACACGACCAACGAAGCCCAGGCTATGCGCCAGATCGAGGGAACGGCGCGGAGCATGGGCATAGAAGTGGTGGATTAACTATGGCCACGCACGGAAAACGTTATCGAGCGATCAAGGCGAAAGCCCCATCCAAGGTTTTGGACCTGGCGGAAGCTGTCGCGTTCATCAAGGCTCAGCCGGCCATCAAGTTTGATGAAACCATGGACATTGCCTTCCGGCTGGGTGTGGACTTTACAAAATCGGAACAGACCGTGCGCGGCACGGTCAGTCTCCCGCATGGTACGGGCAAAAACGTGCGTGTCCTCGTGTTTGCCACGGGCGCCGTTGCTGATGCCGCCCGCGTGGCCGGCGCTGATAATGTCGGCTATGAAGATTTAATTGCCAAAATCCAGGGTGGCTGGACCGATTTCGATGTGGCCATCGCCACGGCCGATGCCATGAAGGAGGTCCGTAAACTGGGCAAGTTCCTGGGCCCCCGCGGCCTTATGCCAAACCCCAAGACCGGCACCGTGACCGATGATCTGGCCACGGCCGTCAAACAGTTCAAGGCCGGCCGCGTGGAATTCCGGATGGATCGGCACGGCAATGTCATGGTGCCGTTCGGCAAGCGCTCCTTCGACGCCGCCAAGCTGATCGAAAACGCCCGGACCATCATCAGTGCGGTGCTGGCCGCCCGCCCAGCGGCCACTAAAGGTTTATTTGTCAAACGCTGTGTGGTCAGCTCCACGATGGGCGTTGGACTGCCAATCCAAGCGCGTGAAACGTTGAAATCCGAGTAATCCCGCGAAACGCGGGACATGCATAGGAAATTGGCTATGAGGTTGGAAAAAAAGGCCATCATTAATGAGCTTCGCACCGGTCTGGAGAGCGCCGCTTTTGTGATCTTGACGGATTACCGAGGCCTGAAGGTGCGGCAGGGCGAGGAACTGCGACGCCGGTTGGCCAAACTCGGTGCACGCTTTCATATTGTGAAGAACAGTTTTTTTAAACTGGCTCTGCCCGAGGAGCATCGGGTGCAGGTGGCCGACGTGCTGACGTCGCCGACGGCGATCATTATCGGAGCAGGCGATGTGGTGGAAACCGCCAAGGTCCTGGCTGGCTTTCAACAGGAACAGCAGGTGTTAACCATCAAGCGGGGACTTTTGGACGGCCGGGTATTGAGCCCGGCGGATGTGGATACGCTGATCAAACTGCCGGCCCGACCGGTCTTGCTCAGCATGCTGGTCGGCACCGTCGCGGCGCCCATGACGCAGTTGGCGGGTGTCTTCAAACAAAAAGTGGCCAGTCTGGTCTATGTCATTAAAGCGGTGCAGGAAAAAAAAGAAAAACCGCAGTAAGCGGCAGCATGTAGCAGAGGAGAGCACACTATGACGGAAGCAGTCACAGCAGAAAACGTAACGGCGCCGGCTCAAAACCCCGACGTCAAAATCGAAGGTAAAATGGCCGAGTTTGTCAGCTGGGTCGAAGGGATCAGCGTGCTGGAACTTTCCCAGCTGGTCAAGGCCCTGGAGCAGCGGCTGGGCGTCTCGGCGTCGGTGCCGATGATGGCCATGCCTGCCGGCGCGGCGAGCGCGGCGGGTGGCGCGGCCGCCGCGGAAGCCCAGACGGAATTTACCGTTGTTCTGGCCAGCACTGGTGCACAGAAAATCCAGGTCATCAAGGAAATCCGGGCGATCACCGGCCTGGGTCTGAAGGAATCCAAAGACCTGGTCGAAGGCGCGCCCAAGACCGTCAAGGACGGCGTTTCCAAGGATGAGGCCGCCAAAATGAAGGATCAGCTCGAAAAAGCCGGTGCCAAAGTGGAAATCAAGTAAGCGATTGGCACGGTTCACGGTTACAGGGTTGCCAGGCTCCGCCGGAGTGTTTCGCCCAGACGAGTCGGATTTTGGGCGGAAACCCAACCGTGAACCTCTCAACCGTGAACCGTTGAACCATGCCTGAATTATCTGGCAAGCGTGGTTGGCTTGTCAAAGGGAAGGTGCTAAATAATGGAGCGCATTAATTTTGGCAAATTGAAGGACGTTATTGAGCCGCCGGACTTGATCGACATACAAGTAAAATCATACAAAGACTTCCTGCAAATGGATGTGGCGCCCAACCACCGCAAGGTCATGGGTTTGCAGGCTGTATTTAAAGAGGTTTTTCCGATCGAGAGCTATGATAACCGGCTTGTGCTCGATTTCGTCAAATACGAATTTACGCAGCCCAAAGACAGTCCCTACCAGTGCCTCAAGGATGGGAAAACCTATGCCGCGCCCCTGCATGTAACCTTCCGTCTGAAAAACGTCGAAGAGGTGTGCGAGGAAGTGGTCTACATGGGCGAGATCCCCGTCATGACCGAGAGCGGCAGTTTTGTTGTCAATGGGGCCGAGCGCGTCGTGGTGAGCCAGTTGCACCGGTCGCCCGGGATTTGTTTTGAACAGGCCACGCATGCCAACGGTTCCACGATCTATTCCTTCCGGCTTATCCCGGACCACGGTTCCTGGGTGGAGGTGCAGTTTGACGCCAACAGTATCATCCATATCTACTTGGATCGCCAGCACCGCCGCCGCAAATTCATGGCGCCCACCTTCCTGCGCGCCATCGGCTACGGCTCCGATGAGGAATTGCTGGGGCTTTTCTACAAGATTGAAAAACTGAACCTGCGCAGCGAGATTGGCGAGGAGAAGCTTCTGCATCGCGTGCTCAAGGAAGATATCATTGACGTCGAATCCCAGGCCATTTTGGGACGCCGTTATGACGCCCTCACGCGCAATCTGATCAAGCAGATGGTCGCGGCCAAGTTCGATGCCGTGGATGTGGTGGACGTCTCCTGGGACGAGGGGCTTTTCATCCGCAACATCCAGAAGGACACGACCCATTCCGAGGACGAGGCGCTCAAGGACATTTTCAAGAAACTTCGGCCCGGCGATCCGCCCACCGTCAACAACGCTCGCCAGATGTTGAAGAACCTCTTTTTCGATCCGCGCCGGTTTGACCTCGGGCGCGTCGGCCGCTACAAGATCAACCAGAAGCTGGGGCTGAAAAAGGATAAGAGCCTGCGGATGCTTGACAACGAGGACTTCGTGGAGGCGCTGCGCTATCTGATCAACCTGTCGCGCGGCAATGGCATGGTGGACGATATTGACCACCTGGGCAGTCGTCGCCTGCGCATGGTCGGGGAACTCGTGGAGAACCAGTGCCGGGTCGGCCTGGCCCGTACCCAGCGCACCCTGCGCGAGCGCATGGTGTTTATGGATTCCGCCATTGAAAAAATCACGCCCCAGCGGCTGATTAATCCCAAGTCGCTCTCGGCCTCGGTGCACGACTTTTTTGCGCGCAGTCAGCTGAGCCAGTTCATGGACCAGACCAACCCGCTCTCGGAACTCACCCACAAGCGGCGCCTCAGTGCGCTGGGCCCCGGCGGCTTGAGCCGTGAACGCGCCGGGTTCGAAGTCCGCGACGTGCACAGCAGTCACTATGGCCGCATCTGTCCCATCGAAACACCGGAAGGCCCGAACATCGGCCTGATCTCATCCCTGGGCACTTATGCGCGGGTCAACGATTTCGGCTTCATCGAAACGCCGTACCGCAAGGTGGAAGACGGCTGTGTGACCGACAAAGTGGAATACCTGGCTGCCGATAAGGAGGAGAATTTTGTCATTGCCCAGGCCAACGCGTCCGTGGACGAGAAGGGGCGGTTCAAGGAGGACAATGTCTCCGTCCGCTATCGGGGCGACTTCCTCGAGAAGCCCAAAAACGCGGTTCAATACATGGATGCCTCTCCGAAGCAAGTGGTTAGCGTGGCCGCCGGTCTGATTCCCTTCCTGGAGCACGACGATGCCAACCGAGCGCTAATGGGCTCCAACATGATGCGCCAGGCTGTGCCGCTGATCCGATCCGAGAGTCCTTTCGTGTGCACCGGGCTGGAACGGCGCGTGGCGCTGGATTCGCGCGTCATGGTCACGGCCACGGGTCCGGGCAAGGCGGCCTATGTGTCGGCCATGAAGATCATTGTCACGCCGGACGGCAAGCTCTCGAAAAAAGGCGCCAAAGACAAGGCCTCGACACAGGTGTATGATCTGTGCAAGTTCATGCGCTCCAACGCGGGCACCTGCATGAACCAGAAGCCGATCGTCAAGCAGGGCCAGCGCGTGACCCGCGGCATGATTCTGGCCGATGGTCCCAATACGGATGGCGGCGAACTTTCCATCGGCCGCAATGTCCTGGTGGCCTTCATGCCGTGGTGTGGCTACAATTTTGAGGACGCCATCCTGATCAGCGAGCGTGTCGTGCGCGAGGATGTCTTTACCTCGGTCCATATTGAAAAATTTGAAGCCAGTGCCCGCGACACGAAGTTAGGTCCCGAGGAAATCACCCGCGATATTCCCAACGTGAGCGAAGAAGCGCTCAAGGATCTCGGCAATGACGGTGTTATTCGCGTTGGTGCCGTGGTCAAGCCGGGCACCGTGTTGGTCGGCAAGATCACACCGAAGAACGAGACGGAGCTGGCCCCGGAAGAGCGGCTTTTGCGGGCTATTTTCGGCGAGAAAGCGGCCGACGTGCGCGACACATCGTTGACCGTTCCCAGCGGCACTTCGGGTATTGTGATGGAAGTCAGTGCCTCGGCCCAGCAGAACATGATCCGCGAAAAGCTGACTTCCAAGGCGCGGCGCCAGCAGATTAAGCAGATCGAAGACGAGCACAAGGCCAAGAAACAACAACTTACCGATCAACTCACCGATGCCCTCAGCAACGTGCTCCTGGGTGAGAAGATTCCGCTGGACGTTGTCAACGTAGAGACGGGCGAGATCATCATTCCGGCCAATCGTAAAATCACCAAATTCCTGTTGCGTAAGCTGGCTTCAGGCTGGGAACACATTGAGATCGATCCGAGCCCGATCCAGGAGCGCATCCAAGGGATCATCAACGAGCATATGGGCAAATTTGCGGAGCTTGAACGGGAACGGGATGAGGCGCTCGGGCGGGTCTCCAGTGGCGATCGCGCGGAAGACAGCATCATTAAGCAGGTCAAGGTCTATATTGCCAGCAAGAAGCGACTGGAAGTCGGCGATAAGATGTCCGGCCGGCACGGCAACAAGGGTGTCGTGGCGCGTATTATGAAAGATGAGGATATGCCGTTCCTGCCGGACGGCACGCCGGTGGATATTGTGCTCAACCCGCTGGGCGTGCCTTCGCGCATGAACGTTGGCCAGCTGTTGGAAACCCAGCTCGGCTGGGTCTGCCAGCAGTTGGGCATCCATGTGACCACGCCGATTTTCGACGGCATTTCCGAGAGCAATCTGAGCAGGAAAATGAAGGAAGCCGGGTTGCCGGAATCGGGCAAGACCTGGCTGCACGATGGGCGTACGGGTGAATTGTTCGAGCAACCGGTGACGGTGGGCGTGATTTACATGTGCAAGTTGCACCACCTGGTCAGCGACAAGATTCATGCGCGCGCCGTTGGACCGTATTCGCTGGTGACCCAACAGCCGCTGGGCGGCAAGGCCCAGTACGGTGGCCAGCGTTTCGGGGAAATGGAAGTCTGGGCGCTG
>JBDRSI010000129.1:0-3378 GCA_043825055.1 Verrucomicrobiota bacterium | reverse complement strand
CACAAGTTTTTATCCCCGCACGGACCCTTAACCCGGGCGAATCCGTGACCCAGGCGCTTAAACTTTACACCGGGCCGAAAAAGTATTCGCTCCTGCGGAAACTGGGCCTGCATCAGGAAGACGTCATGGATTTCGGCATGTGGTCGCCACTGTGCAAATTCCTGCTCATCGTGCTGAATGCCACCTACAGCGTGATTCCCAATTACGGGATCGCCATCATTCTGCTCACCATCCTGATCCGCGTTCTGTTCTGGCAGCTGACCCACAAAAGCACCGAGAGCATGAAGAAAATGCAGGAGCTTCAGCCCCTGATCGCGGAACTGCGCAAAAAACACAAAGACAGCCCGCGCAAACTGCAGGAAGAGACCATGGCCCTTTACAAGCAGAACAAGGTCAATCCCGTGAGCGGGTGCCTGCCCATGCTGATTCAGATTCCGGTGTTCATCGCTCTTTTCGTCGTCCTGCGCAGTGCCATCGAACTGCGCTTCGCCGACTTCCTCTGGATCAAGGACCTCAGCGAACCGGAGCGCCTGATCCCGTTTGGCTTCACCATTCCGTTTCTGGGCTGGGATGCGCTCAATATCCTGCCCATTTTCATGGCGGCCACCCAGGCTTGGCAACAATCCATGACGCCCGCCACGGACGCGAACCAGCAGAAAATGATGTTGTTCTTCATGCCGGTCATGATGCTGGTCATGTTTTATTCAATGCCTTCCGCCCTGGTCCTGTACTGGTCGACCAACACGGTCATCATGATCGCCCAGCAGTTGATCCAGAAAAATCGGGCGGCGCTGAAGAAATTGCGGAATTAGGAATGCAGAATGCAGAAATGAAAGCCAGTTTGATGGCAAAGCATTCCAGATATGTGAATGTTTGGTCAGATTCATTTTTGCCTGCATTCTGCATTCTGAATTCTGAATTCTGCCCTTATGAATGTCTCCCTCCAGTCCATCGTCAAAAGGTTTGAAGCCGTTACGGCCGTGGATGGCGTGTCCCTGGAGATCCGCGACGGCGAATGTTTTTTTCTGCTGGGCCCTTCCGGCTGTGGCAAGACCACTCTCCTGCGCTTGATCGCGGGCTTCGGCGCCCCCGACGAAGGCCGTATTTTGTTTAATGGACAACCCGTCAACTCCCTTCCGCCCCACCGCCGCAACACTCCCCTGGTATTCCAGAACTACGCCCTCTGGCCGCACTTGACGGTGTTCGACAACGTAGCCTTCGGCCTGACGGTGCCGGGGCGAACTTGCCCCGCGCCGGAGCGGCGGGAGCGTGTCGGGCGCATGCTGGAGACCATGCACATGCAGGACCTGGCGCGGCGCAAGCCAAATCAGCTCTCCGGCGGTCAGCAACAGCGGGTTGCGCTGGCACGGGCACTGGTCATTGATCCGGCCTGCCTGCTCCTGGACGAGCCGCTCTCCAACCTGGACGCCAAACTGCGCCTGGAAATGCGCGTTGAAATCCGGCGCCTGGTCAAGCAGCTGGGCATCACCACGATCTACGTTACCCATGACCAGAAGGAAGCCCTGAGCATGGCGGACCGCTGCGCAATCTTGCGCCAGGGCCGCGTGGAACAGGTCGGTTCGCCGCGCGACCTGTATGAGCGGCCGGCCAACCGATTCGTTGCCGACTTTATCGGCAGCGCCAATCTTGTTCCGGGCAAGGTTCGTGCCGTGATAAACGGTTTTGCCACCATCGCCACGGACTTCGGTGAATGGACGGCCCGCGACCTGTGCGGCGCGTTTCAGCCGGGCGAGGCGGTTGCCCTGGCCATCCGTCCCGAAGCCCTGCGCCTGCACGTGGTCCCCGGCGCCGAACTCAACCGTTTTTCCGGGCGCCTGACGGAAACCATTTATTTAGGGGAAGCCACGGAATCCTGGATCCGGATGTCGGATGGTTTTATCATGAAAGCACTGGAAAGTGGACCGGGAATCCCCGGTGGACCGGCCATCGCCGGTGGACTTGCCCGGACGGCGGCGGCGGTCGAAATCCCGTTCCATGTAAATCCGGACGATGTGATCGTGCTGGCGGCGGAATGAAGACAGACCCCGCGCGACGCGGGGCAAGCGCCAGATTTATCCCGCCGAAGGCGGGACGACGGACGCCAGACGACGGCCCGGAGAAGGCGGTTCCGTAGCCGCGTCCGTGAGGGCGTGGTTCTGTGGCCGTAGTTCCATAACAGCCACGCCGTCACCGGCGCGGCTACTTTTGCAATGGACTCTCTTGTGTTGCCATGAATCGGCCGGACATTCCAACCATCTTGTTATTCCTGGCATTGGCCGGCGTGCTCCTGGCGCCGTTCCTGCTCCAGCCGAAGCGCGAAGCGGCGCCCACCGGCGCCCGCGCGCTCGTGATCCTGAGCCCGCATAATGAGGCCGTGCGGTATGAATTCGAGCGGGCCTTTCGCCGCTGGCACCGCGCGCGTTTCGACGAAGCCGTGGTTATCGACTGGCGCAACATCGGCGGCACCAGTGAAATTGTCCGGTATCTCGACAGCGAATTTGCCGCCGCCGAGCGGGTGGGCCGCATCGGCATCGGCATTGATTTGTTTTTCGGCGGCGGCCAGTACGACCATGCCCAGCAGGCCCGCAAAGGGCATACGTCCCCGTGCGGCCTGCGCCAGCGTCATCCGGAGTGGTTGACCGACGCCATCATCCCGGCCACATTTTCCGGCGAGGTGTTTTACGATCCGGAAGACCGCTGGTACGGATGCTGTCTCAGCAGTTTCGGCATCTGCTGGAACCAGGATGTGTTGGCGGACCACGGTATCCTCCGGGCGCCGCAAGGCTGGACCGACCTGACCGATTTCAGCTATTACCGCCTGGTGGCGCTGGCCGATCCCACCAAAAGCGGGTCCATCAACAAAGCGTTTGAAATGCTGATCCAGGAGCAACTGCGCGCCGAACTAACCAAACGCGGTGTTTCGGCCGGGCAGGCCGCAACGGCGGCGTCGGCCGCACCGGCGGCGTTTGCCGCCGGGTGGCGACGCGCATTTGGGGTCATCCGCCGGATCGGCGCCAATGCCCGTTACTTTACCGACTCCGCCAGTAAAGTGCCGCTTGATGTTGCCCAGGGCGCCGCGGCCGCCGGCATGTGCATTGATTTTTACGGACGTTTTGAAAGTGAAATGATTGCCCGCAACGAACGGTCCAATCGTATGAATTATATCACGCCCATCGGCGGCTCCTCCGTATCGGCGGATCCGATCAGTCTCGTGCGGGGCGCCCCGCATCGCAAGCCGGCGGAGCGGTTCATTGATTTCTGCCTCAGCCCGGAAGGACAACAGCTCTGGAACACGCGCGTGGGCGAGAGCGGCGGTCCGGAGCGCTACGCCCTGCGCCGGCTTCCGATCCGCAAAGATATGTATGCGCCGCCCTTTCT
>JBDRSI010000128.1:0-7253 GCA_043825055.1 Verrucomicrobiota bacterium | reverse complement strand
GCCGCGCGCGCGCGGCGGATCAGATTTAGCGCTTCCTCCATTTTCGACCAGTTGTCGTGTCCTGAAGTTTTTAAATGGGAAATTTCAAGTCGCACGCCCGTCTGACGCCCGATGGCCAATGTTTCCTCAATCGCTTCCAGCAGATATTTTCCTTCACTGCGCATGTGCGTGGTGTAAATTCCATCGCGCCGGGCGGCCACGCGCGCCAAGTCGGCAAATTCCTCGGGTGCGGCAAACAAGCCCGGCGGATAAATCAAGCCCGTGCTGAACCCGCGCCCGCCCTCGTCCATGCTTTGTTCCAACAGCCGCGCCATGGCGCGGCGTTCGTCGGCCGTCGCCGCTCGGGCTTGGTAGCCCATGACCCACGCGCGCAATTTGCCATGGCCGATCAACAGCATGACGTTCGGCGCGGGGCACGAGCGTTCCAGCAGGCAACGGTAGTCAGCCACGCTCCGCCACGCACCGGGATAGACCTGATCGCGCCAATCGGATGGCAGCCAGGCTTGATCCGCCAACGGCGCCGCGCTGGCGCCGCAATTGCCGACGATTTCCGTCGTAATACCCTGGAAAAGCTTGCTCGGCGCCGAAGGCTCGATCAGGAGATAGGCATCGGAATGGGAATGGGCATCTATGAATCCGGGCGCGACACACCTGCCCGCCGCGTCAATCACGGCGGCGGCCTCGGCGGGACTCAAGTCGCCGACAGCCGCAATGCGTTCGCCCGTGATGCCGACATCGGCCCGCACGGGATCGGCGCCCGTACCATCCAATACCTGCCCGCCGATGATCTTGTAATCCAACATATTGGGTTCTTGAGCAGGCTTGGCTACGCCGGCGGGACGGCCGGCGCCGACAGCATGGCCATCACTTCGGCCTGGACATGTTCGATCTGATCCAGGCGCAGTTGAGGGTCGGTGATGATAAAAGTATCGCCGGTCTTGCGATGTTCGTAAACGCGCACGAGTTTGCCGTCGTCCTGTTTGCGGACATCGCGCTCGACGAGCATACGCCGCCGCTCCAGCATAACGGCCAGAATGAACATGACGTTACCGTTGGCCGGATCGTTTTTCTCCACAAGAGAGCGCAGGAGCGATTCCGCCGTTTCCTTTTTCAGCGCCTCCGGAGGCGCCGGCGACGGCATCTCGAAAACGCCGCGCCAAATACTGACGGCCTGCGGCGTGCGCTCCGCCTCGCTCCAGCAGGCCGCACAGCAATCCAGGCGCACATACCCGTCCGATCCATATGTCAGCCGCGACACATACTCCTGCCGATCGGTGAACGGCGTCTGACACTTGCCGCACACCGCGGCACGCGGTTTAATATCCCAATCCTGGTTAATCATAGCTGTAACATCCAGAGAGGTCAGAAGTCAGAAGTCAGCGATCAGTCAGAAAAAATCAAACATCAGCCTTGACTCTTTGATATCGTTTCGTCCGGCCGTTTTATCTGTCGTCTGTCGTCTGTCGTCTGTCGTCTGTCGTCTGTCGTCTGTCGTCTGTCGTCTGTCGTCTGTCGTCTGTCCCTACTTCGCTTCCCGCACCAGTTGCCGGCACTGCCAAAAATAAACACTGCCGGAAAATACGGTTAAAACGGCCACCAGGGCGGAGAGCCAAAACGTTACATAATGAAAATAACGGTCATAATACAGATTGAGGAACGTTAACAAAGTCTCGCCTTTCAACAGGAGCGGCAACAGGTCTTCGCGAGCGGCCAACCCTGCCAGGATTATGCTAATGACAACCATCTGCCAGACCGTCTTATGCTTACCCCAGCGGCTGGCGGGAATCACCCGACCCTGGTTGGCCGCCAGCTGGCGCAACCCCGTGACCATGAATTCCCGGGTCAGGATAATGATTACGATCCAGGCCGGCACAATTTGATGGATGGCCACAAAACTGACGAATGCCGCACAGATGAGCACCTTGTCCACCAGCGGATCCATGAGTTGGCCAAACGCCGTGACAGTCCCCATGCGGCGCGCCAGCCGTCCATCCCAATAATCGGTGAGCGCCGCCATCAGAAAAACGAATAACCCGATCGTCTTGCCGAACGGGATCGGCAAAGTCAAAAAGATGGTCAGGACAAACGCCATCCCAAACCGGCTGACTGTTAATTGATTGGATAAGTTCATAAATCAGGCCGCCAAAAGCGGCGTTTTTGTCATGTAGCCGCGGCAATGACGCCGTGGCCGCCGGTGAAATCCACGCCCTTATGGGCGCGGCTACAAACATCTAAATTCCTATGCATTGATTTATCAATCACGGCCCGCAGATCGTAACCGGCCGCGGCCACATACCGGCCGCGGATCAGCGCGCCGGGCGTCAGACCATTTGCCGGCGCGCTCACATACACAACACCATCCACATCCGGGGCCTGGCCGCGAGACCGGGCTACCCATAAGCGCCGTTTCCGGTCATAGCGTTCAACCAGCAGGTCGTCGGACCGGCCGATTTGCGCCATAGCGGCCTCGTCCACGATCCGCTTTTGCCGGAGCATAAGACATTGTTTGCGGCGTTGGGCCTCGGCCGTTGGCACGCGGCAGGGCAATCGGGCGGCCGGCGTGTTTTCCTCTTTTGAATACGTAAAAACCGCGACATGATCAAAGCGGATTTCTTCCAGAAATGCCAGTAAATTCCGAAACTGCCTTTTCGTCTCACCCGGAAAGCCAACCAAACAGGTGGTTCGCAACGTTACTCCCGGCAAGGCGGCACGAATAGGCCCAAACGTGCGCCGCAGACGCTCTGCGCTGCCCGGTCGGCGCATGGCTCGCAGGATGGCCGCGGCGCTGTGCTGGATGGGAAGGTCCAGATAATGGCATACCTGCTCCACGGCGCCCATGGCGTCCAGTAGCGCCGCAGTCACATGCGCGGGATGGCCATACAACACGCGGATCCAGAACTCTCCGCCGATGCGGCCCAGGGCGCGGAGTAAGGCCGGCAGGTTGGTTCGCGCACCCAGATCAAGCCCATAGGAGGTGGTGTCCTGGGCAATCAGGTTCAGCTCGCGGATGCCATGGCTGAGCAGGTCCTCGGCTTCCGCCACAATACTTTTGATCGGCCGCGAGCGGTAACGGCCGCGTATTTGCGGGATCGCGCAAAACGCGCAGGTGTGGTTACAGCCTTCCGCGATTTTCACATAGGCATAGGGCGCGCCCGTGAAAAGCAGGCGGTTCCCGGGCGGCTCCAGCACGGCCTGCGCCCTGGGCGCTATCACCGCCACGCACCGCTCTCCCCGCAGGACGCGGCGAATTACCACGCCGGCCTGATTCAACTCGTCCAAGCCGATAAAAGCATCCACCTCCGGCAACAGCGACTGAATCTCCCGACGATAGCGTTGTGACAGACAACCCGCCACCAGCACGACGCGACAACGGCCGCGCTGTTTCCAGGCGCAGGCCTCGAGCACGGCGTCAATGGATTCCGCCTTGGCGTCACGGATAAAGGCGCAGGTGTTCACGATGACCACGTCCGCGTATTTCGGGGCCGGCGCCAGCCGAAAACCGGCCGCCGTCAAGCCGGTGGCTATGATTTCCGAATCCACCAGGTTCTTGGCACAACCCAGGCTGATAAAGCCTACGGTGATGGGACGCGAGACATGCATGGCATGGGATTGTAACCGCGGCTTACTTAACGCGGCATAGCCGCAATCAAACAGAATCAACCTCGGAAAACAAGATTTAAATCATTAGTACCTTAAACACCAAAAACCGCTAAGAAAAACAAGAATCTTAACCGCGAATGAACGCGAATAGACGCGAATATCGCCAGGGTCGGGGAAGTTTGCTGTTTAAATTCATTATCCTGCTTCATTAGCGTTTATTAGTGTCCATTGGCGGTTGATTTCTTGGGTTGCCACGCCGCCCCGATCGCGAATCGCATCGGGGCGTAGTGACGCGGCGGGCATAGCCCGCCTTAGTAGTACGGACAACGCGGATAAAGGTTTTACGGTTGGCTGGTCGGCGCTTTGGTTGCGGCCACGGAACGCTGAGCGCGGATTTCGCGATCCAGGTAGCGTATGGCAAACTCAGCCTGGGGAACCCACTCGCTTTTCGGATGGGCGGCAATGAAATCCTCATAAATCACCTTGGCCTCGGGATAACGGCGCATAATTTGCAGGCACCGCGCCTGGCCAAAGAGCGCCTGCGGCGCCAAGAAATGATCGGGATGCATGACGACAAACAGGGCGTAGCCGTTGAAAGCCATCTCGATTTCGCCCCGGCCTTCCTGGCACTGGATTTTACCGAGCTCGGCCGCCAGGGCCATGCCATGCCTGGGATATTTTTCCAAAAACCTGCCATAGCTGGCGAGCGCCTGGTCATAAGCACCGACGCCGTACTGGCTGGAAGCCAGGGCCAGCAGGGCAATCGGCGCCACCGTTGCATCCGGGTATTGGGCCAGCAGTTCCTCCCATTGCTTCGGCGACTGGGCCACCAGGAGCATTTGCGAGGCGCGCTCCGCGTTGCGCCGCTGTTGCATGAAGTACGTCGTCAGCCCCGCCGCCACAAGCACGATGATCGCCGCGCCCACGGCCAGCGCCGTGTAATTCGTCTTCAGGAAATGGAGGACATCCTCAAGCGCGAGCGGATTATACTCCGGAGCCGGACTTTGACTGGATGGCACAGGATCTGGCATGATAATTTCCTTTCCGACATCACCGTCTATCGGACACCCGAAACCGCTTCGATCTCCTGCGGCTTGATTCCCTGACCGATATATGCCGCAATGGTTTCCAGCGCGGTCTTGGCCTGCGGCCCCGTGGCAATAAATTCCAGTAATTCGCCTTTTTCCGCTTTCACGGTCAACAGGCATAACACGGACTTGACGTTTAAATATTTTTTGCCCTGTAAAATAAAATTAAAATAGTCCATGCCCGCCCGGTGCAAATACACTTCACAACTGTATTGCTGGGCCAGATTTGCCAGCGTGGAAGCCGGCTCGAAGTGAAGCCCCTGCTCGTTCTGGATGACCACGCTGATCTTCAGGAAACCATTGCGCTCCAGCGATTCATGCTCCGCCCGCCAGATGGGCGCATATTTAGCGCACCACTCCTCGGCCGCGCGGGCCTTGCCAATGTCATGCCCCTCCTTTTCGGACCGCAAATACTTGTGCTTTTCGATTTCCTGACGCTGTTCCGCCAGGTCCATCCGCTGTTTCTCCCGCATCCAATCCAATTCGTAGTGCTCGATAAAATGCTCGATCGCCTCTTCCAGTGAAACGGCAACCCCATGGGCCGCCGACATGGTGCGCCTATGATCCAGGATGGCCTGCAACTCCGCCGGCGTGAGATTGATATTCTTGACATTCATGCCGCTCAACCAAGTGCTGGGTAATGGATTTACAATTTAGCGCTACCCAAGCCGGAGTGCAAGCAGAATCCGAGGTAAAACAGGCTGCAGACCGGAGACTTAAGGCTGAAGGCCGGAAACCACCATTCCTTACGATGACTTCTCCTTGCATCTCGGCGTTCTACTGGTTACGTTTATGTATTTATGAAACCTCCTCACACGCGTCTATGCCCGTTGCCATTCCACTGGCCGGAACCGTCCCTGCAAGTGGCATTGATTGAACCGGAAATTCCACCTAATACCGGCAATATCGCCCGGCTGTGCGCGGCCACCGGCACACGCCTGCACCTGGTCGGCCGCCTGGGATTCCGTCTGAATGATGCCACCCTCCGGCGCGCGGGATTGGACTACTGGGACGCCGTGGACCTGGAACGCCACGCCGATCTGGCGGCGCTGTTCCAGCGCGTAGCGCCGGCCCCTTGCTATTTTTTCAGCACGCGGGGCGCCATCCCTTACACATCGGTCCGTTACCAGCCCGGCGATACGCTGGTGTTCGGGTGCGAGACCCGCGGCTTGCCGGAGGAATTGCTCGATCAGCATCCTGGTCGGGTCCTCGGCATTCCCATGCGGAGCGACCGTGTCCGTTCGCTCAACCTGGCCAATGCCGTGGCTATTGTGCTGTTCGAAGCGCTGAGACAGATGCAAACGGGGTAATTCACTTTCCAATTCCTGCCCGCAATGCTGCGTATAGCGTTGCAAGCGGGTCAGCATTCCGTGAACGCTTGCCTTTCTTCGTTCTCCGCTTCATCACGTCGCCCCGCTGCGGGGCCACGCGAATCGCGTGGCGAGCAAGTTCACCACGCCCGAGGCGTGGTGGCCGCTTGGCTGCCGACGTGGCGCTTCTACGCCTGTATTTTCACCGCCTGCAGGAGGTTATATCTGGACAGGATGCGGACCATTTCCACGTCCAGGGTATGTCCCGCCTTGTAAGAAACGACTCCGCCCACGAAGCGCCCATCGTCAACCAGGGCCAGCGCCGACAGCAAATCCAGTAGGGCGCGGTGCCAGACCGCCTCGAGTGATTTGCCCGCATGGTTCAGGAGCGGTTCGTTGATGTAACGGTATCGCCCGGCAATAAGAATGTTTTTATCCGTGTAGCCCAGATTGCGAATATCGGCGAACAGTTTGCCCACTGTCTGGGCATACCACTTCATGACGGCCGTCGTATTGGTCCGCGCCAGGGCGCCGTAGCAGAACCGCCGGCGACTGAGATTGAAACGAATCCGTTGTTTTCCCATGGCATTGGGATAATCAACGGCGCAATCCATCTGCAAGTGCAAGGCCTTGTCCCGCGCAGGCAAAAGGGTCAAGAAACTGCCGTTCGGTCCGCCCATGGTAACGGGCTCTTTGACGGTTACATAAACCACGGGCGCGGCGGAGGGTTCCGTGCCGGCATCTGCCAGAGCCTCAACCAGGTCAATACTGCCCCGGTCAAAGAGCGGCGGATCGCCCGCATCGGCCTTGATCATCAGGTTGTCTACACCTAAGCCCAGCCGCAGGGCAATGATGTGCTCCACCATGCGCATGTAGTTGTGGGGCGATCCACTGCGCAGAACGATGTTACGGATCGTGGTCCAGACGTTGCGCACGGAAACCTTGATGGGCAGAGAGCCCGGCTGGTCCACGCGGTCAAACCACCACCCTTCGAGCGTCGTAGGCTCGAATGTCAGGGTCCGGTGCTCGCGTCCGAAAAAAGTGCCGGGGCCCGTCACTTGGGCCGGTTTGCGGATTGTCACCTGATGCCTGTCGGGCGGATCCGGCAGCTCGCTGGTCAAATCCCAGTCCACCGGCTGTTGCGCAAATGTGTCGTAGGCGCGGCGCACTTCGTCGGCTGCGCCGGCCAGAATTACGCCATAGGGTTCCTGGTTCATAATAAAAAAATGCAGAATTAAGAATGCAGAATGCAGAA
>JBDRSI010000127.1:0-7907 GCA_043825055.1 Verrucomicrobiota bacterium | reverse complement strand
AGCCTACGTGGAGCCGGCAAAACTGCTTGCCATGACCGCGCTTGACCTGATGCATGGCGATGCCTTGGTTTGCCGTGAAATAGCCGGGCAACAGGCGCCTTTGACAAAAGCGCAATATTTAAACCTGATGGAACGAACGTTTGCAAAAAAACATAGCGATTACAGCAAAGCAAACAGTTAAGAATCCAAATGCAAATTAAAAAAGTGGTGGCCGTGTTTGACGAACCCAACGCAACCTCGGATGCCGGGGCGCTGGTATTGTGCGCGATGGATCGGCGCTTGGGACTGATTGACCGTTTAACCCAGGTGTTGGCTGATCCACGGCAACCGACCCGGTGAATATTATGCGTACAAAAATCGCCCTGTCGGCATGTCCTGATTATCGTCCTGCCACGGTTCAATCGGCCGTCGAAATGCTGGTAGCCGAGCTGGGAGGGATGTCCGCCTGGGTGCGGCCCGGGCAGACGGTTCTGCTGAAGCCGAATTTGCTGAGCGCCCGCACTCCGGAACAGGCCGTCACAACGCATCCGGAAGTGGTCCGGGCCTTGATCCGTTCGGTTAAAGCCGTGGGTGGTTGCCCCATGGTGGCCGACAGTGCCTGTAGCGCGATCCAGATCGAGCGAGTCTGGGAAAAGACGGGCTTCAAGGCCATGTGCGGCGAGGAATCGGTTCCGCTCGTCAATCTGGAAAAGGCCGGTTCGGTGCAGTTTAATCGGGCGGGTGTTGTCTATAGCGTGGCCTTGCCCGTGCTGGACGCGGCGCTGGTCATCAATGTGCCAAAGCTGAAAACGCACATGCTGACTGCATTGACCAATGCCGTTAAAAATATCTATGGCACCCTGCCTGGATTTCAAAAGACCATGTTGCATAAGCAATATCCCACCCCGGCCCAATTTTGCGCTTTCTTAGCCGCGCTCTACGCGCGCGTCAAGCCGGGCCTGACCATTAGTGATGCGGTCGTGGCCATGGAAGGGAACGGGCCATCGGCCGGCGAGCTCGTGCCCTTGGGATTTCTGGCAGGCTCGACCGACGGTGTGGCCCTGGATGCCGCCCTGTGTCATATATTAAAGATTGCGCTCAACGCGGTTCCGTATCTTGGCTTGCTTCAGCAGGCGGGAGTTGGCACCGCCGATTGGAGCCAGATCGAGTTGGTTGGAAATGTGCCGTTGCCGCTCCAGCGGCCGCCGTTCCGCGTGCCCGTTACTGCCAGCCTGCTGAATCAGATACCAATCTGGCTGGTCCGGCTGTTGGCGCCGTATGTGTGGATCCGGCCATCGTTCACGGCGCGCTGTGTAAAGTGCGGTTTGTGCGTCAAAGCCTGTCCGGTTACAGCCTTGCGCATGCCCGAGGGGTCCGGGCCGATCTTGAGTCCGTCCGCCTGTATCGGCTGTTGCTGTTGTCATGAAGTGTGTCCCCAACGGGCCGTGGATATGACGCAGAGCTTTTTATTGAACCTTTGCAAACGGGGAAAATTACCGTCATGAAATACCGGCCCAAACATGTCATGGAATATCTGGCGGTGCGCGCCGTGGCCGGCCTGATTCAACACCTGCCGTACCGCGTGGCGCTGGTGTTGGGGTGGGGGGTCGCCGGGCTCATCTTTTATATGTTGCGCTATCGTGTGTCGGCGGCCAAGGCCCGTATCCGGGAAGTTTTTGGAACGCGTTATTCCAATCGAGAAGTGAACCGCATCGCCTGGCAGTCATGGCGCGATTTTTGCTTTACGGCGGTGGAAATGGTCCGGATTCCCGTCAGCTCGCCGGCGTGGATCCGTTCGGTGGTGGATGTCGGCGATTCGGACCGGAAAATCCTTGCGCACGTGCAAACCGGCCAGGGTGCCATTATTGCCGCGCCGCACATGGGCTCGTGGGAAATGGCCACGCTGACCAGCCTGGCGTGCGGGATCCGTTTGTTTACCGTAACCGGGAACCAGAAAAATCAACTGGTGGAAGAATATATCCATCGCATGCGCATGGGCACGGGTTTTGAAACGCTTCAGCGCAGTTCGTCCGTGTTGAAGGGTATTATCCGCAAAATCCGCGAGGGCAAGGTTTTGGCCCTTTTACCGGATGTGCGTTCGCGCACGCCGGGCGTGGCCGTTCAGTTCCTGGGCAAGCCGGCCAACATTGCCGGCGGGTTGGGATTGATTGCGAAAATGACCGGTGTGCCGGTGTTCCCGTGTGTGATCACGCGGCAAGGCTGGACGCGGCATCGCTACCGGATCATGGACCCGGTCTGGCCGGATGCCAATCTGGAAAAAACGGAGGACTGGCGGCGAATTACCCAGGAAGTATTTGATGTCTTTGACCGCGCGATCCGGAAACAGCCGGAACAGTGGTTCTGGTTCAATAAACGCTGGATTCTGGATCCGCTGGAGCCGACGGCCGATGACGGACGCCAGACGACGGACGCCAGACACCAGCCCGGAGAAGAGGGACGACGGCCCCCAGACGACGCCGTGGTTCCATAGCCGCGGCGGTGACGCCGTGGCTCAGATAAGTTCCACATTGGAGGAAACTGATATGCCAATACAAAACAAATCAATCCGCCGGACACTGGACGATTTGATCAAGCGAGTCTGGGAGGAAAATATCCGCCTGAAAGCATCCGGGCTGGTGACCATGACTTGGGGGAATGTCAGCGGGATTGACCGCCGGCGTGGGATTGTGGTGATTAAGCCCAGCGGCATGGACTATGCCGCGTTGCGGCCCTCCGACATGGTGCTGACGGACCTGGATGGCCGCCGGCTGGAGCCGGCATCCCGGCTGGAGTCGGCGCGCATGCCATCCACGGACCTGCCGACCCATCTGGTGTTGTACCGCGAGTTTGCCGAAATTGGCGGCGTGGTTCATACCCATTCCACCTATGCCACGGCCTTTGCCCAGGCCTGCCGAAGTCTGCCATGCCTGGGTACCACCCATGCCGATTATTGTTATGGGGCCGTGCCGGTCACCGAGGTCATGCGTCCATCCGCCATCCGGGAAGACTATGAAGCCAATACGGGCCGGATGATCGTACGTAAAATCCGGAGTCTGCGGCTCCAGCCGGGATGCCGGCTCCAGCCGGGATGCCGGCTCCAGCCAATGGCCTGTCCCTTCATTTTTGTCGCCAACCATGCGCCCTTTGCCTGGGGTGCGACGCCGTCGGCGGCCGTGGAAAATGCCATCGTACTGGAAGCCATCAGCAAGATGGCGCTTTTGACCATCCTGTTAGATGGCCGGCGCATGGGCATTTCCCAGGCACTGCTGGACAAGCATTACTTAAGAAAGCACGGCCAATCAGCATATTACGGGCAAGCTCAACCAGGAGTTCCGAACCATGGCAACCTACACTCTCGGCATTGATTACGGCACAAATTCGGTGCGAGCACTCGTGGTTAATACGGCCAACGGCCAGGAAGTCGGCGCGGCGGTCGCAAATTATCCCAGCGGCACGGACGGCATTTTGCTCCATCCTAAGGACCACAACCTGGCGCGTCAGTCGCCGGCGGACTACGTGGCATGCCTTGAGCGGGTTGTCCAAGCAGCTTTGCGCCAGGCACGCCGTCAGATTGGCATAGGCGGGAAAGACGTGATTGGGATCGGTGTGGATACCACGGGGTCAACCCCGATCCCGGTGGATGCGCAAAATCAGCCGATGTGTCGGCATCCGGAATATAAGAAGAATCTGAACGCCTATGCCTGGCTTTGGAAAGACCATACGGCCTTCGAAGAAGCGGCGCGGATCACGGAGCAGGCAAAAAAAACACGGCCCCACTTCCTCGCCAAGTGCGGCGGGGTGTATTCCTCGGAATGGTATTGGTCCAAACTGTGGCATTGTCTGAACGTGGATCCGGGTCTGTTTGAGGTCATCCATGCCTGGATCGAGTTGGAGGATTACATCCCGGCCTTGCTGTGCGGTGTCAGCCGGCCCGAGGATGTTGTGCGCGGAGTGTGTGCCGCCGGGCACAAGGCCATGTTCAACCGCCAGTGGGGCGGCATGCCGGACGCCGAATTCCTGGTATCGCTCGATCCGCGCCTGGAGCGGCTCCGTGAGCGTATGCCCTCGGAAGCGTTTTCGATTGATCGTCAGGCGGGCCGCTTGACCAAAGCCTGGGCGGCTACTTGGGGTCTGCCTGAGGGCCTGCCCGTGGCCGTGGGCGCATTCGATGCCCACCTGGGCGCCGTGGGAGCGGGGATCAAAACCGGCACGCTGGTTAAAATCATCGGCACATCCACCTGCGACATTATGGTGGCGAAAAACACGATGCAGGTGCCGGATATCCCCGGCGTCTGCGGGCTTGTGGATGGTTCGGTTTTGCCCGGTTATATTGGCATCGAAGCGGGCCAGTCTGCCGTGGGGGATATCTTCCGATGGTTTGTCACCGGCGTATGCCAGGGGCACGATGCCTTGCAGGTCAAGCTCACCACCGAAGCCTGCCGGTTGAAACCCGGTGCCAGCGGGCTTTTGGCACTCGACTGGAACAACGGGAATCGGACCATTCTCGTGGACCCGCAATTGACCGGGCTCCTGGTCGGCATGACACTGCATACGACCCGCGCAGAGATTTACCGCGCCCTGTTGGAGGCCACGGCCTTCGGCGCGCTAACCATTGTCAACCGGATTGAGGAATACGGTATTCCCATCGAACGCGTAGTCTGCTGTGGTGGGATTGCCGAAAAAAACGAGCTCTTTATGCAGATTTATGCCGATGTGCTTAACCGGCCTATGTTTATTTCACGTTCGGCCCAGACCTGCGCGCTGGGGGCGGCGATTGCCGGCGCCTTGGCGGGGGGCGTGTATCCGGCAATCGAGCCGGCGATTGAAGCGATGACGGGGGTTAAGCGAAAAATCTATCGCCCGATTCCGGGACATGTGGCGATCTATCGGAAACTCTATGGGCAGTATAAAGTTCTGCACGATGCGTTTGGCGCGGTCGCGGACCACACGGCCTGGGTGGGCCAAACGGCCCGGGTGGGCCACACGGCCCTGACTGGCCTCATGAAAGACCGGCTGGCGCTGAAACAGAAATGCGCGCAGGAATGATTAAACGAAGAGGGCCGCTCCGATGAGCGGCCCTCCTTGTTTCAATCTGTGGCTTTCAGCTTTTTAGCCTACAGCCATCTAACTTCGCTTACTCCGCCGCCTCTGCAGGAGCCTCTGCCGCAGGAGCGGCCGCTTCAGGAGCCGACGTCGCAGGAGCAGCCGCTTCTTCGACGCTGGTCACGGTCTTGATGACCGACGTTTTCTTGCCGGCTTTGCTCGTCTTCGTGGTACCCATACCAACCACTTTGACGTCCTTGCCGACTAATTTATCGATAGCCTCAAGAGTAACGGCCGGAGCTGCTTCTCCTTTGATAGCCTTCGGGACCATGACTTTCACCACCGTGCCATCGGCTTCCTTCACGGTGAAATTCGTGCCCAGCTTAGCCAGCTTGCCCGTGGCGGTGATCTCAACTTCTTTCTTCACTTTTTCAGCCGTCGTATTATCTTCGGCCAGAACCGTCAGCGAACCCAACAGACAAACAGCCAGTAATCCAACAATCATGCGCTTCATGTGTGTTCTTCCTTGCTTGTGTTAAATCAGGTCATTATTACATTTCGGACACGGTAAAACCAATTGCTTATGTGACGAGTTCACCTCCTGTTCCTGATGCGGGTTGATGCTGTAAATCAGCCTTCCTCCCCTGGGTTAAGATAGCCGCAAGGGATCGCTCTTTGAAAAACGAATGAATAATGCCACCACGCCGGATAAAAAGCAAGCGTTTATTGCGGCGTTATGGCGTTGTGTTTTGGCTATGAACTGTTTGTTTTAACCCGGATATTTCACGCTAAGCGTGAAATATCCGGGTTAACAGGTATTCAAGCACGAACCAGTTTCTCAAACTCCGCTTCGTTCATGATCTTAATGCCTAGCGTCCGAGCCTTGTCGAGCTTTGAACCCGGCTCTGCGCCGGCTACCACGCGGAATGTTTTTTTCGATACGCTGGCGCTAACCTCGCCGCCCAGGGTGCGAATGGCTTGTTCGGCCTGGTCGCGGGAAAAATGCTCCAGGGCGCCGGTCAGCACAAACACCTTGCCGGTCAGACGTCCGCTTTTGGGCGCCGCTCCAGCCGTGCGTTTCAGATTGACGCCGACTGCCTGAAGCCGCCGGATCAGCGCGCGGTTCCGTGCCGTGTGGAAATAATCATAAATGTTTTTGGCTGCTACCGGCCCCATGTCCCGGATCTGCTGGAGCTCATCCGGCGTGGCCTGCATGAGCGGCTCGATGCCGGTATAATGCTGTTCCAGGGTCTGCGCCATTTTGGCGCCAACCTGCCGGATGCCGAGTGCAAACAACACGCGCCAGAAATCGCGGTGTTTGCTCGCTTCAATACCGTCGAGCAGGTTTTGCGCTGATTTTGCGGCCATCCGTTCCAGGGCCGCCGCGCTCTCGTAACGCAACCGATATAAGTCGGCGGGGTCGGCCACGAGGTTAGCATCCACTAACTGATCCACCAGCGCTTCGCCTAAGCCCTCGATATCCATGGCGCCGCGCGCGGCAAAATGCCTCAGCCAGCGCTTCAATTGGGCCGGGCATTGGAGGTTCTCGCAACGAAAAGCCACTTCGCCTTCTCGCTGGGTGACCGGCTCGCTGCAGACGGGGCACTTGTCCGGCATCCGGAACAAGCGTTCTTGACCGCTTCGCGCGCTCGTATTGACCCCTACGACGGCCGGGATAACCTCGCCCGCTTTTTCCACGTAGACTTGGTCGCCCACGCGGATGTCCTTGCGCTTAACCTCATCGGCGTTATGGAGCGTGGCGCGGTTGATGGTGGAGCCTGCCAGGGCCACGGGCTCCAGCTCCGCTACGGGCGTCAGCACGCCGGTGCGGCCCACTTGCACCGTGATGGCCTTGAGCCGGGTTTCCGCGCGCGCGCTCTCGTACTTGAAGGCCACCGCCCAGCGCGGGCTCTTGGCCGTCGCGCCTAACTTTTCGTAAAACGCGCGTTCATTGACCTTGATGACCCCGCCGTCAATTTCGAAAGGGAAGGTATGCCGCATTATTTTCAGTTCTTCCAGCGCAACGAGCACGGCGTTCATTGAACGGCATGTCCAGAACTTACCGGGAATCTTCAGGCCAAATGTTTTTAAGGCCGCGAGCATCTGCGCGTGCGTATCGAATCCAATGCCTTCCAGTTCGCCGACACCATATATTATCACGTCCAGCGGCCGCCGGGCCACTTGGCGCGAATCCAGAAGTTTTAAGGAACCGGCGGCGGCATTACGCGGATTGGCGAACGGCTCTTCGCCCGCCTCCTCGCGGGTGCGATTGATGGCCACGAACCCGTCGCGGGTCATGTATACTTCGCCGCGGACTTCCAGAACGGCGGGCGGCGGCCGTTCGCCGCGTAACTTAAGCGGCAGAGAGCGGATCGTTCGCAGGTTGGCGGTGATATTGTCACCCGTGGTGCCGTCGCCGCGCGTGCTGCCCGTAACCAGGTGGCCGTGCTCGTAACGCAGGGCAATGGCCACGCCGTCAATCTTGGGTTCCATGATGTAGGTGAAGACCTGGAGCGGTAACAGGCGCAAAAGGCGCTCGTGAAAATTCAGCAGTTCCGCCTGGCTGTAGGTGTTATCCAGGCTCATCATGGGAAGGCGGTGACGAACTTGCTCAAATGCCGCCAGGGGTGCGCCGCCTACGCGCTGGGTAGGGGAGTCCGGCATCAGAAACTGGGGATACTTTTTTTCCAGGTCCTCGAGTTCATGGTATAGCCGGTCATAGTCGCAATCGGCAATCTCCGGATGGTTGGCGCCATAATACAGGTGATTATGGCGCTCAATCTCTTCGCGAAGTTTACGGATGCGGTTCTGGACAGGCTTGTCACTCATGCCCGCATGATATCTAAATCCGGCGGAAAACACCATGAAGATTTTACCACGGATAG
>JBDRSI010000126.1:0-2181 GCA_043825055.1 Verrucomicrobiota bacterium | reverse complement strand
CCAGGCAGTCGGTGCATACCAATACATAGTCTCCTCCACCCTCAGCCAGAGCCTCTATACGCGATTCGCGGTCAGCGGGTGGGAGCAGCCCGGTGATGGATTCGACACGGACTCTGTCGGGAAGTGCCTCCCGGAGCTGCCTGGCCACGTATTCCGCCGTATCTATGAAACGGCAAAATACGATGGGTTTAAAACCATCCTTGAGGAGCCCTCGTATCTCATGCACCGCACCCTGAAGTTTGGTGTCAGTTTCTCCAGCGAGCATCTCCGCACGTCGCGCGAAGGCGAGCAGCTTTCGACGGGTGCTATCTGGATTGCCCTCTGTATCAGATCCCGGGCTGAAATCAAGAGTCACAACATCGTCTACATCATCCTGGTCGAGCACGGTTCGGCGACCAACCTCGTCGATCTCATCATCCGGGGCTTCATCTACAGCAGCGCGGTTACGGAGGGTAGCCATCGCCGCAGCAGGGCTGGAGGATACACAGCGCAGCAGTGCAAGCGCTGACCAATAACGCACGCGGCGGCGTCGCTCGCCCTCCGTGCCTGAGACGAACTCACGCACAAATCGGAGGATGTCGTCGAACAATTCTCGGTATTCCTTGCTAAAGGTGTAGGATGGTTCCGGTTTCTTGTCGAATCGCGTTGGGAAGGAAGTGTCGGTTTCAAGGTAATGGCGAATGTCGTCGCGCCGGCGTTGGACGAGGTAACGGGCAAGCTTGCGTCGGATACTCTCCCGGTCTTCCCGGTCGATATCGGCGGGGAGATTGAAAAATCCCTCGTCAAGCAAACCGAGCAAGGTACGAAACGCCTGCTCGTTGCCGCTATGGGGGGTGGCGGTGACGAGGACAAGGTGGCGATCGGGGTGGGCGGAAATTTTTCTGACAAGTTCGAAGCGCTGCTGGCGACCGCGGCCAACGCCACCGGCAAGCGTACAGCCGTGGGCCTCATCCACGATGACAAATTCCGGGCACTTTAGAATAAAATCGGCTGCGCGTCGGTCGCTCTTTATGAAATCCGTGGAAACGATCACAAAACGATGGCGGTCGAAAACGGAGACACCGATCGGCAGATTACGTTCCAGACGCTGGATGGTACTGCTCAGGACCAGCTCAGCCTCGATGTGGAATTTTTCGGCCAGTTCCTTCTGCCACTGCTCGGCGAGATGAGGGGGACAAAGTACCGCCAATCGCTGTATTTCTCCTCGATCAAGGAGTTCCCGGGCGACAAGCGCTGCTTCAATGGTCTTACCGATACCGACGTCATCGGCAATAAGAAGGCGAACAGGGTCCAACCGCAACGCCATCATCAAGGGCACAAGCTGATATGGCCGGGGCTCAACAGCGATGCGGGCGAAACTCCGAAACGGGCCTGCAGCAGCGCGGGTGGAGAGCCGGGCGGCTTCCCGCAATAGACGGCCAGAGCTAAAGTCGCCAACATCATCCCTCGACGGCAGAGGAAAAGCGGCGGACTCAACGGGCTCAATGGCAGGCATTATGCCGGCGATTTCTTCATCGAGCCCACCGAGGGGGCGTGCAATAAGCAGCTCGTCACTGGATTCCGGGAGCACGACCCACTCGCGACCGCGGGAACGAATCAATATGCCGGGCTTGGACAGGGTGGTTGTTCTCATAAGTGGGGTTCTCCAAAAATATCCGGGTGGCGCTTGAATATCTCATTCCAGTCCGCCTTGTGATGGAACCGGATGACGATATAGCCCATCTCCATGAGCCTGCGGCTAATCTCCTCATCGGCCCGGATCTGGTCCGGTTCATCGTGGGGTGGTCCGTCGATGTAGATGGCGGCATTGTATTCTCTGTAAAAGAAATCCGGACGTGTGGAACAGGACTCGATCAAGTACTGGCCATCGCTGGGCGGGCGGAGGACCAGAGCATCCAATATGTCGAGCCATTTTTGTTCGAGCTTACTGTCACAGAGTTTTCGCAGAGCTGCCATGCGATCGGTCCGCGAGCCTGCTCCGCCGGCAGGTCTTGTTTCTGAACGTGCTAACTCTGCCAGGATGTCTCTAATGAGATAACGGTCGACAATCTGGTGATCCGGTTGGTTTCCATAGTCGAGAAGGCATTCGTAACACGCCTTGCCACAGGTCTCAGCCGCCCGGTCTTCAAGCGTGTCCGGATCAAAATGGCAAATTTCGAGACCACTTCGGGCCAGCACGGG
>JBDRSI010000125.1:0-14604 GCA_043825055.1 Verrucomicrobiota bacterium | reverse complement strand
ATGCATGCCCTGATGGTTTTGTTGAGAAAAGACGGACGTGTTCTGCGCAACCTGCGGACTTTGGCGCGCGAGCAATCGGTCTTTAAAGTCATTTTTATCCTGATGTTTGCCGGGGGGATGCTGGCCGGCCTCGGGTATTTGTTTTTAGAGGGATTCCGGTTCCTCAGCGCCTTGGGCGGAATCGGCGTGATGCTGATCCGCCATCTCTTCGCACTGTTCTTTTTCAGCCTGGGCCTGATGCTGATTCTTTCCAACATTATCACGACCTATACGACGGTCTTTCATTCGGAGGAAATTCCCTTTCTGCTTTGCCGGCCAATCGCGCCCGGCGAAATTCTACTGCACAAATGGTTGGAAACAACGCTGATTTCATCCTGGGCTTTCTTTTTCATTATCATTCCGTTCATCGGCGCCTTCGCCTGGCACGAGCATCTTTCCATGCTCTTTATGCTTTGGACGTTTATTTTTTCGATTCCGTTTGTTCTGTTGTTTGCCGGGGCGGGCACGCTTATCACGCTTTTGGTCCTGCGCTGGGCGCCGCGCTGGCGGCCGCAGGCCTGGGTGGGGGCCGCTTTGCTGGTATTGATCGGCTGGGTAGTCTGGACGCTGGTTGGTGCCGACAACTCGGCTGGTGCCGGTAAGCCGCAGACCGACGATGCGGCCTTTATTCTTGAGCGGTTTGTGCCCGGGCTGAAGCTGGCGGCTTTTCCGTTGTGGCCGAGTACCTGGATGGCTGAAGGGATTATGGCGTTATCCCGCGATCAATGGCTAAGGGGCGGCCTGCTGTTTGGGGTTCTGCTGGCCAATGTCCTGATGGTCGCCCTCCTGGTCGAGGGTGTCGGCAACGCCCTGTTCGTCCAAGCCTGGCAACGGACCCGCGCCGCCGGCCTGCCCGCAGTGCTACGCACAGCGTTGCAGGCGGGCTGGCGCGCCCCGATCGCGAGGCGCATCGGGGCGATGGCGTTGGAAACGCGTCTGGCCTTTCTGGCCCCCGATGCCCGTGCCCTGGTCGTCAAGGACTTGCGCACCCTCCTGCGCGATCCGGCGCAATGGATTCAAGGGCTTCTTTTTTTCGGCCTGCTGGCCCTGTATTTCTTTAACCTCCGCAATCTGCACTATCACCTGTTGTCGGCCGTGTGGCGGAACCTGATCGTGTTTCTCAACATGTTCAGTCTTTCGGCCGTCATGTGTTCGTTTTGCGCACGTTTCATTTATCCGCAGTTGAGTTTGGAAGGCCAGGCGTTCTGGCTGATCGGGCTCGCACCGACCACGATGGGACGGGTGTTGAAAATCAAGTTTTTGGCATCCCTGGTCGGCATGTTGACCATCAGCGTGGTCTTAATGGCCGTGTCCACCACCATGTTGGAAGTAGGCTGGCGGGTTTGGGTGACGGCGCTGGGCCTGGCCGTGGCGATGGCGCTGGGTCTGTGCGGACTGGCTACCGGTCTGGGCGCTGTGTTTCTCGATCTGAAACAGCGCAATCCGATGGCGATCATTTCCGGCTTTGGCGGCACGCTCAACCTGGTGTTGAGCTTGGCTTACATGGCCGCGGCCATCCTGCCGTTCGGCGTACTCTACCATTACCACACGCTGGGTCGGATCGGGGCCGGCACCCTACGCGAGGGTACGGTGGCGGCGTCGGCCTGGCTGATCGTCATAACCCTGGCGGCCACGCTCCTGCCTTTGATGGCCGGGCGCAGGAGCCTGATGAGGAGGGACTATTAAGCAATGCAGAACCCTCCTTCGCTCTCGCTACGCGCTCGTAGCTACGGAGGGCAGGTGCAGAATACTCTGGCTGTAGGCTGTAAGCTCATTATTCGCACAGCGGGTGCGGGGCTTACGCTTTCCAGAGACCATGCAGGTTACAGTATTCGCGGGCGACCACCGTGGCGGCGGTAACACCCTCGAACAAGGCGCTGGGCGCATCGCCGGGTTTCAGAAACTGGCGCAGGCTCCGGCCGTCAACGCTCAATTCAATCCACTCGATATAATGTTTTTCTTCCATGGGGTGGGGGATGCTGCCGACCGAGACCTTGATGCCGGCGGCGGTGCGCTCGATCACCGGCACGTGTTTTTCGCGCGATGCGTCCACCGTGTTTTCCTTGAGGAGCTTCATCGGCTTGTTACAGCACACGAGCTCGCCCGCGCCGGTATGCACAATTACCACCATGTTGCCGCAGATTTCGCACTTATACACGTCCGATCGCTTTGTCATGGCGCATCTCCTTCAATGGCGAATTGTCATTCCGAACGAAGTGAGGAATCTCGTTTGGGATCAGTGCTTTTGCGGAGATCCTTCGATTCGCTCTGGATGACAGTAATGGCACATGTATTGACAGAAAAAGTTGCCCCGCCTAGCGGAAATAATCAGAATCCATACGGCAAGGTTGCAGCCGCATCGTAGCCGGGTCCGCCAAACACTTCCGTGGCCGGCGCAAAATTGCTTCCGGAAAGCCGGACAACCCAGGTTCCCGTGGATTCCTGGTACACGGCGGGATCGGCTTTCTTGTCGCCATCATAATCGCCGGCTACCGGGACAAAGCCGGGCCCGCCGATGGTGCGCGAAAAAGGCATGGCCGAGATCATGGAGGAAGGCCAATAACTCCAGCGGCCAGCCTCGGCGTCGAACAACGCCGGATCGGCTTTGGCGTCGCCATCGTAATCCTGCGGCACGGTCTGGTCGGATATGCCAATCGTCCAACTGCGGGCCGCATAGTCACTGGCGGATTGGGCCGCGAGCAAGTACCCCAGTTTGCCCATGATCGCTGACCGGACCTGGAACACAGCGGGGTCCGTCTTACCGTCGTTGTCGTAATCGGCCGGGCAGGGGCTGTAGGCGGAATCGCCGAAATACCCCTCGACCAAGGCATAACTCCGGCTGGAAAACGCTATTTTCCACAAGCCAGAAGGCTGGTGAAACACGGCCAGGTCCGCTTTGCCGTCGCCATCATAATCGCGCGGGAGTGGGATGTAATCCGGTCCGCCCAGGTAGGCCGTGGCGGAGTTGTTCCCGCTGGCCGACAGCAGGGCAATCCATTGGCCGGTAGTCGGCGAATAAACTGCGATATCGGTTTCACCATCGCCGTCAAAGTCCTGTGGAACCGGCAGATAACCGGTGCCGCCCAATTGGAAGGTCGCTGTCCGGTACCGGTTGGCGGACATCATGACCATCCAGCGACCGGTGGCGCATTGATAGACCGCCGGATCAGCCTTGCCGTCGCCATCAAAATCGCAGAGCGCGTTGTCCGTGGCCGCCATACTGCGACGCCAGCCGGAGTCGCCGACGCTGAACGGCGTGGTGAACATGCCTTCCGGGCTCCATTTTCGGGAAGTCAGCCAGTAATAATAAGTGACCGCGGGCAAGGCCGTAGTGTCGAGATAGCTGGTTGCGCCGGTTTCGATGATGGGCGCAGCGGTATTCGGGTCGGCGCTGGTGGAGCGCATAATCCGGTAACTGGTTGCGCCCGTTGCCGCCACCCACGTCAGCCGTACACTGCCGGTGTAGTCCCCTTTGCTGGCCACCAAGGCGGTGGGGGCCAGCAGGTTGCGATAGCCGCTGTCCACGCCACTGAATGACGTAACCGTGGCGCAGTTCCTGGCTTTCATCCAGTAATAATAGGTCGTGCCTGGCACCACCCCGTAATCGTCATAGATTGGACTGGTCACCATGGCAATGAGTTGCGCTTGGGCGGAATTATTGATCGTGTGGCGATAAAGCAGGTAATCGCTGGCACCGGAGATAGCCGACCAGGTAATACGGATCCGGTCCGCGTAATCGCCTTTCGTGGAGCTGATGGCCGGCACGGTGGGCGTCCAGACGGGCGCCCAGGCAACTTGATCTACCCAGCCGGCGTCGCTCCCGCTGACGACAGCTTCATCCTTGGTGTAATTCCAGGTGTTGGTGTGTGTTCCGGAACCCAGGGAGACTGAATACAAGGCCCAATCTGCTTCACCGCTGATCCGACTCAGTTCATTCGTGCCGTCAAAGAACCGGAGATAATCGTAATCAGCTTCGGACGACACCTTCCACCAGAATGATAACGTGCCGGGACCGGTCACGGTTGTTTGCAGGCGGGATTGCTCGCAGTGCGAAATAGGGCCGGACTGCGCGGCCAGCACGTCATCATGGGTTGTGTCGGATTCCGCAAACCAATTTTGATGTCCGCCAATATACCATGTCAGGTAAGTGGCATTCAGGGCCGTGCCCAGGTCGGCCGTAGTGTAGCTCCCGTAGCCAACCTGGTCCCCGGCCCAAGCCACGGATGAGGTCCATGCGGAATTCAGGTCTTGCGCGGCCGACATCCAGGCCACGAGGATATCCGTGTAATCGGTATATTGGGAACAGTAAACGGTCAACGCGCGGTAAGCGATTTGAGCGGCGTTCGTTATGCCGATCCCATTGGCGCCATCGCTCAACAGATAAAAGAAATGGTTCTGGACGCCGCAATTGTAATGCACGCCGCCGTAATCCCCGCTACCGGAATACCAGTACATGCCCTTGTAGTAACTGGGCAGTCTGCCGTCTAAGCCTACGGTGGCGCTATTGCCAGGAGCGCGCATGTCGCGCAGGGCTATGCGGGCGCCCAGGGTGGCGGAGTATGGAATGCAGTCTTCGCCGATCAGCCAGTCTGCCGTTCCAGCTGCTTTGCCTGGATAGTTGGTGCGGCCGTCGGGCTGACTGTAGAACTCCACGCAGGCGCCGAAGATGTCGGAGAACGATTCGTTGAGCGCGCCGGGTTCATACGCATAAATCAGGTTGGCGCTGTATTCGGTCACGGCATGCGTGAACTCGTGTGCGCATACATCGAGCACGGCCAGCGAGGTAAAAATATTGCTGTCGCCGTCGCCAAACCAGAAATACGTCCCATCCCAGAAGGCATTGTTATAATTATCGCCAAAGTGCACTATGGCCCAGGCCAATGCCCCACTATCGTTAAAACTGTCGCGGCCATGCACATTCCAATAATATTGCTGGATATGATCGAAATTGACCGCCGCCGACATTTCGGTGCGATCTTCCGGCAGCCAGGTGGTGTTGGTCCGAAAAGCATAATTAGTGGCATCCGGATAAATCGCGCTATTGGTGGAGACATTATAAACCAGCCACAGCCAATTTGTGCTTTGGAGATAATTCGTGCCACCCGCAGAATAGCAGTTGGTCACCGTAACCATATTGGTGGTGACTTCTTCGCCGGCCAGGATGGCGCCGGTGATGTTGGTGGAGGCGAACTTGACGTCGTTGTAACGCAGTAACACGCGGTCATCCTGCGCGTCAATCCAGTAGCGCCAGGCGTTGGCCGCCTGAGGGTCTGCCGTCAGGGTCAGGGCGTAAGCCAGGCGCGGCGCAGTCTTGTAAGCGAAGACCACGAGTTCCGGCTGGCGCAGAGGGGCTACGCCGCGCATGCCGAGGCCCGCCAAATCCGCCGTGGCCAGTGTCAGGGCTTCCGCCGGAGCTAATGCCGGGTTCACATCCACGGCGATATCCGGTACATAACGGCCATTGACTTGATAGGCAATGCCTTCCTGGTTAAAGTGGACAATGACTTCGCCCCCGAATACTTTCAGGCCTTGGTAAGTCTGATCGGCGCGGACATGCCGGAAGCCCAAGGTGTCGCCTTGGGCTTGCTTTGCGGCAAATTCGTGTTGTGCTTCCCGGATGCCCATGATGCCGGAGAGATTATCCAGCACCGCAATGGCGTTGGCCTCCGGTCGGGCGGACCTGGCGGTTTGGAGCCCCCTGCCGGCGGAGAATGTTTGGCGTGCGCCGAGGTCCTTGCCGCGGATGGAAAAAGGGGTGCCGAGTTCAACGTTCCACTCGATTTGAACGCTTTCGGTCACGGCCGCCGCGGCCAGCTTCTGCTGGGTATCCGTTGCGGCGCGAACCGGCTGATGAGATGTCGGCGCCAGAACGGCGGCGGAGGTCATGTTGGCCTGTGGTTGAACGGCCAAGCCGGCGGCGCCGGTCAACAGGAACGCGCCGAGGGCCGATAGCAATAACCCCCGGCGGACGATGGGCCGAATCGCCGTGAAGGGGTTCCGGACATGCAAGGGCGCTATGGCTTTCATAAGCATCCCGCAAATCGTAGAATAAGACGCTGCCAGACACAAGGCAAAATTATCCTTAATTCTGTAGAGCCGCATTATAGACTAAGCTCCTGAAATGTCCACTGTAATTTAGCATGGGTTTTAATCCGGGTAGCCGCGCCCGTGAGGGCGTGGATTCCTCCGGCGGCCACGGCGTCACCGCCGCGGCTACATGAAACAGTTGCCGCCTTTGGCGGCCTAATTCGCGTCCTTTACATAATCTTGGCCCTAAGATATCATCCATCACAGATATTTTTACACGAGGATCCATTCTATGAAAAAAAAGCAAAAGAAGAATTTGTCAACACCCCATGTGGAAACCATGGCCCTGCATGCGGGCCAGCAGCCGGACCCGGTTACCGGTGCCCGGGCGGTGCCGATCTATCAGACCACGAGTTACGTGTTTAAAAACACCAAGCATGCGGCCGACCTGTTTGCGTTAAAGGCTTTCGGCAATATTTATTCCCGCATGATGAATCCGACCACGGACGTGCTGGAGAAGCGGCTGGCGGCCCTGGAGGGCGGCACGGGAGCGCTGGCCACCTCGAGCGGCATGGCCGCCATCTTCCTGGCCATTCTGAACATTGCGCGCGCGGGCGACCATATTGTCAGCTCCGCTTCGCTCTATGGCGGGACCGACACCCTCTTCCGGTTCACGTTGCCCCGTCTGGGGCTGGAGGTGACGTTCCTGGATGAATTTACGCCCCGGACCGTGCGTGCGGCCATCCGCCCGAACACGAAAGCGGTGTTTGCGGAAACCATTGGCAATCCCAAGGGCGACGTACCGGACCTTAAAGGCATCGCGACGGCGGCCCACCGGGCGGGTGTGCCGTTCATTGTTGACAGCACGTGTGCGCCGGTGCTGTGCCGGCCGATCGAACACGGGGTGGACGTTGTGGTGCATTCCTGCACCAAATGGATCGGCGGGCACGGCACCTCCATTGGCGGCGTCATTGTGGATAGCGGAGGGTTCGACTGGTCCCGCGGGCGGTTTCCGGAATTTACGGAACCGGATGAAAGCTATCACGGGGTTATTTACTGGGATGCGTTTCGCAATCTGCCCGGGCTGGGCAATGTAGCCTATATCCTCAAGGCGCGCGTGCAGGGCATGCGCAATATCGGGATGTGCCCCAGTCCTTTCAATACGTTCCTGTTTTTGCAAGGCCTGGAGACGTTGCCGCTGAGGATTCATCAACAATGCCGTAATACGTTGGCGCTGGCGCGCTGGCTTCGCAAGCATCGCCAGGTGACCTGGGTCAATTACACCGGCTTGCCGGAGCATCCCTGGCATCGGACAGCTAAGCGCTACCTGGATGGCGGATACGGTGCCGTATTAGGCTTCGGCATTCGAGGCGGCCGCAAGGCCGGCGAGCGGTTTATCAATGCGGTCAAACTGGCCAGCCACCTGGCCAACATCGGCGATGCCAAGACCCTGGTGCTCCATCCGGCCTCCACCACGCACCAACAGCTCAGCGCGCAAGCCCAGCGTGCCGCGGGTGTGACGCCCGAATTCATCCGCGTGGCCGTGGGCTTGGAACATATCAAGGACATCCAGGCCGATTTTGACCAGGCGCTGAAAGCGGCGCGCTGAAAACGGAGGGCGGACGACAGACGACAGACGCCGGACAACGGCGGGGCGGACACTGAATAATTGATATTGAGCGGAGCATCACAAATCATGGTAAAAGCAACATCGGCTTATGCGGCCTCGGGCGTGGATATTGACCATAAAATGGCGGCGCTGCGAGCGGTAAAAAAATTAGTGCGTTCGACCAAGGCGCCCGGTTTGCTCAGCGAGATTGGCTCATTCGGCGGGTTTTTTGCCGCGCCGGGCAAGGATCAGGTGCTGGTGGCCAGCACGGACGGTGTCGGCACCAAGCTCAAGGTGGCGGGAATGGCCGGACGGCACGACACGGTGGGGCAGGACATTGTCAATCATTGTGTCAACGATATCCTGGTGCATGGCGCCCGGCCGCTGTTTTTCCTGGACTATTTTGGCACGGCCCGGTTTGAAAGGCCTGTTTTTCAGGCCGTGGTAAAGGGCTTGTGCAAGGCCTGCCGCGCAAACGGGTGTGCGCTTATCGGCGGGGAGACCGCTGAAATGCCGGGTCTGTATCCACTGGGCGAGTATGACCTGGTTGGCACGATCGTCGGGGTGGTGTCCCGCAAGGCGATCATCACTGGGAAAACCATTCGGCCCGGCGATGTTCTGATCGGCCTCAAGTCCGCCGGCCTGCATACCAACGGGTTTTCGCTGGCGCGCAAAATAATTTTTGAGCAGGAAAAGCTGAAGATCGGGGATATCCTGCCGGGCACCGGCCGAGTCGTCGGCACCGGCCGAGTCGTCGGCACCGGTCGGCGCGTTGGCGAGGCCCTGCTGGCAGTGCACACCAGTTACCTGCGGCCCGTGCAACGGCTGATGGAGCGGGTGACCATTCGCGGCATGGCCCATATTACCGGGGGCGGGTTTTATGACAATGTGCCGAGGATTTTGCCGAAGTCGGTGGACGCCGTATTTGACCGCTCCGCCTGGACAGTGCCGCCGCTCTTCCGGTTTATTCAGGAACGCGGGCGCGTGGCGCGCGAAGAAATGTACCGCGTCTTTAATATGGGCATCGGCATGGTGATTATCGTGCGGCCCGCCGACCAGAACAAAGCTTTGGCCGTCTTGAAAGCGGCTAAATCCGCCCCGCGCCTGATCGGCCGGATTGAAAAGGGCCGGGGATTCGTCAGACTCATCCACTAAATGAAAAATGCAAAATGCAGAATGAAGGAAAAGCGCAACCAGATCGAAATTCTTAATTCTACATTCTACATTCTGCATTCTTCATTTCCTCCAGATGGCGTAGCGATTACTCTCCGTGCCTTGAATGCACCAGAAATCGTCAGAGAATTCCCGGCTTTCCAGGTAAGCGTAGGGCATCTGGCCGTAGCCGGCCTGGCCCCACGCGGCGCCCCAGGAGTTGCGGAACAGAACCATCCGCGTGTTTTCCTGATAGCCCACGGCCATGACCGCATGGCCGCCCAGCATCCGCTCGCTTTTCCTGGGCAGACGAATGCGGCCCGTGCGCGCGACGGCCACGGACATGACATGCTCATAAACGGCGAAGCCGAACACAAACGGCAGGCCCATGGCCAGGCAGGCTTTCATTTCGGCCAGCGTGTTCAGGCGCTGATAGGCGGTCACCTGATGATTGGCGGCTTCCGTAAAGCACGCGGCCGTTGGTTTCTCGGTGAAGCGGCGGATTTCATACGGCCACAGGGATTCGCGGCAGACGCCCAGGGCTTTCAACGTTTTGATCCCGGTGCGCAGCATGGCGCCCGAGTCTTCCTGCACCGTGCCGATGGCGACACGCTCATTATAATACACGAAAAGACGGCTTAAGTCTCGGAAAGAATCAATTTTTGATTTTTGATTTACGATTGGCGATTTATCCGGCGGAGATTCAAGAGCGCGGAGTTGCAGAAATTCCAAGGCGCCCACCAGGGCCTGGGCCGTGCAACTGCCCAGGTTTTCCTGATCCTCCACGGGCGAACAACCGGCGCGCAAGTCCGCGCGCGCGGGCAATTTGCGGGGGATGCGAAAGACTGCCGCAAACGGAATATCCCGCGTATCCGGCACGTCCGGCAACCAACCCAATTTGTAGCGCGTCTCCATGACGAAACCTCCTGGTGCAGGATTCAAGGAAAAGCTTTTACCTTTGCAGATAATTTTATATACTGGCGGCGTTGGTTCATGCAAGCTCTTTTAATGCATAGGATACAGGTAAAACATGGCAAAGGCATCATTACGCGACCAGAAAATAGCAGTGGTCACTGGGGGCGCCGGCTTTTTGGGGTCACACCTCTGCGATTATCTCGTCGGTCAGGGCCACCGCGTCATGTGCCTCGATAATCTCATTACCGGCAATTTGGACAATATCAGCCAGCTCCGGCAGAACGAGGCGTTCACTTTCATCCAGCTTGACGTGACCAAGCACATTGAAATCGAGGGGCCGGTGCATTTCGTGTTCCATTTTGCATCGCCGGCCAGTCCGGTGGATTACCTGAAACTGCCCATCCAGACACTGAAGGTGGGCGCCCTGGGTACGCACAATGCGCTCGGGCTGGCGAAGGCCAAGCAGGCCGTATTCCTGCTGGCTTCCACCTCGGAGGTCTATGGCGATCCGCTCGTGCACCCCCAGCCGGAAACGTACTGGGGCAACGTCAATCCCATCGGGCCGCGGGGCGTGTATGACGAGGCCAAGCGCTTTGGCGAGGCCATCACCATGGCTTACCATCGCACGCATGGAGTCAATACCAAGATTGTGCGGATATTCAACACCTACGGGCCGCGTATGCGGCCGAACGATGGCCGCGTGGTGCCGGCTTTCATCAAGCAGGCGCTCCTGGGCGAGCCCCTCACCCTGTTCGGCGACGGTCACCAGACCCGTAGTTTCTGCTATGTGTCCGACCTGATCCGCGGTATTTATGCCCTGGCGCTGAGTCCGGCGCACGAGCCGGTCAATATCGGCAATCCCAATGAGATGACCGTTGTGGAATTCGCCCGTAAAATCCTGGAACTCACCGGCAGCGTCTCCCCGCTGGAGTTCCATCCCCTGCCGGTGGATGATCCCAAGACCCGCCAGCCGGACATCCGCCAGGCGCGTTCCCTGTTGCGCTGGGAGCCGCAGGTGTCCTTGGAAGAAGGCTTGCAGAAAACCATCGCGTATTTTAAGATGTTGCTGAAATCAAAGACCTAAGGAATCAGGCGCTTTTTATTTCGGTATTCTGAATTTCACATTCTGCCTTGAGCGTAAATGGAGGATAACATGATTTTGCGATATGTTCTGCCGGATGGCGAGCAAAAAGAATTTGAGCTGGGCAGGAAGTCCATTACCATTGGCCGCGGGGCCGAAACCAACGTGTTGATAGCCGACAAGCTGGCCTCCCGCATTCACTGCGGGATTTCCTGCAAGGATGGCAACTATTTTCTCCGTGATTTTGACTCGCGCAACGGCACTTTTGTCAACGACCACTTGATTGAAGTCTGCCGGATCAATCCCGGCGACCGCATCCGGGTAGGTGATATGGTTCTTTCGGTGGAAGCATCCCAGCGCAAGGGAACGGTAATGGTCCTGCGTGAGCTTAAAGATGAGATGGCCAAGGGCAAAGGCTATCACACGATTCTGCAAGAAATCATCCGGGATGAGAAAGAAACCAGTGATCAGTGACTGCGGGGCAGTGATCAGTGATTAGTAATCAGTGCGTAGCTTCTCTTTTTCTGCCGTCCCGCCTGCGCTAAAGCTCTGGTGGGCAGGCTGTCATCTGTCGTCTGTCGTCCGGCCTTTGGCGGCCGACTGATCACTGGATTTATCCGTGGGCACCAGGTCGGCGGGTTCTTCATCCTCCGGTTCAACCGTCGTGGCCGAGACCAATGTGTCGTCCTCGTCCAGGGCAATCAGCCGGACCCCTTGCGTGACGCGGCTAATGACGCGGATATCGCTCACTTTCATGCGGATCATTTTGCCCTTGGCCGTGATCAGCATGAGAGCGTCGTTCTCCATGACCGCGTGTGCGCCGACCACCAGGCCGTTGCGCTCCGAAGCGCGGATCGAAAAGACGCCCTTGCCGCCGCGGTGCTGATCGCGATATTCTTCGAAGCTCGTCCGCTTGCCATAGCCGTTTTCCGTGCAGACAAAGAACGTGGCCTTGGGATTCACGATTTCAAGGCTCTCCAGCTTGTCGGTTTCCACCAGGCGGATGCCGGTGACGCCCCGCGTGGCCCGGCCCTGGTCGCGCAGTTCCGATTCGCTGAAGTGCAGGCTCATACCGTTGCGGGTGGCCAGCATTACGTCATTCTGGCCATTGGTCAACTTGACGGCAATCAACCGGTCGCCTTCATCGATATTAATGGCGATAATGCCGTCCCGACGCGGGTTGCTGAATTCACTCAGGTTGGTTTTCTTGACGACGCCCTTTTCCGTGGCCATGACCAGGAATTCGGTTTTGGGAAAATCGCGCACGCGCACCATGGCGGCAATCTGTTCGTCGCTCTGAAGCTGAAGTAAATTGACAATGGCCTTGCCGCGCGCCGTGCGGCCGGCCTCCGGAATTTCGTACACCTTTTCCCAGTAAATCCGGCCGCCGGAGGTGAAGAACAGGATGTAATCATGGGTGTTGGCCACAAACAGGTGCTCAACATAATCCTCATCCTTGGTTTCCATGCCGGCCACGCCTTTGCCGCCGCGGCGCTGGGCCTTGTACGTGTTGATCGGCACCCGCTTGATGTAGCCGCCGTGGCTGATCGTAATAATGCACCCCTGGTCGGCAATCAGGTCCTCGATGGCCACCTCGCCTTCGTCGGGCACAATATCGCTGCGCCGGGGATCGCCATAGAGTTTTTTTATTTCCAGCAGGTCCTCTTTAAGGATGCTGTAGATCTTGTTTTTGTTGGCCAGCAGGTCTTTGAGATAGGAAATCTGCTTTATCAGGTCCAGGTATTCCGCTTCCAGTTTGTCGCGTTCCAGCCCGGTCAACTGGTAAAGGCGCATATCCAGGATGGCGTTGGCCTGGATTTCCGACAGGCCGAAGCGCTTGATGAGTTCCGCCCGGGCCTCATCCCGGTTCTTGGCCCCGCGGATGATCTTGACCACTTGATCGAGATGGTCGAGCGCGATCTTAAGGCCTTCGAGGATATGGGCGCGGGCCTCGGCCTTTTCCAGGTCGAATTGGATGCGCCGGGTCAGCACTTCAAAGCGATGTTCAATGAAGGCCTGGAGGATCTCCTTCAGGTTCATGACCTTTGGCCGGCCATGGTGGATGGCCAGCATGATGGCGCCGAAGGTTGTCTGGAGCTGGGTGTGCTTGAAAAGGTTGCTTAGAATAACCTTGGGTACGCAGCCGCGCTTGAGTTCGATTACGATCCGGATGCCGTTGCGGTCGGATTCGTCGCGGATGTCGCTGATGCCGTCCAGCGTTTTCTCCTGGACCAGGCGGGCCATATTCTCGATCAAGGTGGACTTGTTGACCACGTATGGGATTTCGGTGACAATGATGCAGTCCTTGCCCTGCTTGCCTTCCTCGATGCCGGCGCGCCCGCGCACGCGGATCTGGCCCCGGCCGGTGCGATACATGTCCTCGATGGGTTTCAGCCCGCAGATGATGCCGCCAGTCGGAAAATCGGGCCCCTTGACGTGTTTCATCAGCTCGTCCACGGTAGCCTCCGGCTGGTCCACCAGCGTTATCAGGGCGTCCACCACTTCATTCAGGTTGTGGGGCGGAATGTTGGTAGCCATGCCGACGGCGATGCCGGTGCTTCCGTTCAGCAGGAGATTCGGCAGGCGCGCGGGCAGGACGGAAGGCTCGTCGAGTTCGCCGTTATAGTTCTTGACCATCTTCACCGTGCGCTTGTCGATATCGGCGAGCATTTCTTCGGCGAGTTGCTGGAGCCGGGCTTCGGTATAGCGGTAAGCTGCGGCGTTATCGCCGTCAATACTGCCGAAGTTGCCCTGGCCATCCACGAGCAGGTAACGCAAGGAGAAGGGCTGGGCCATGCGGACGAGGGTGTCGTAAACCGCGGTGTCGCCGTGGGGGTGGTATTTACCAAGAACTTCACCGACCACGTACGCGGATTTTTTATAGGCGCGGTTGTGGAGCAACCCCAACTGGCGCATGGCGAAAAGAATCCGGCGGGCGCCGGGTTTCATCCCGTCGCGCACGTCCGGCAGGGCTCGCCCGATGATCACGCTCATCGAGTAGTCGATATACGAGCGCTGCATTTCATCTTCGATGTCTATGTTCTGAATGATCTCGTTGCGGGCGTACATGGTATGATGTTTCCGATTTCTGATTTTTGATTGCGGATTTAACTTTAATTTCGGATTTCAATCAGAAGTCACAAATCCGAAATCCGCAATTCGGTTAGATGTCCAGATTGCGGACGTTCAAGGCGTTCTCCTGAATGAATTCCCGCCGGGGCTCAACTTCGTCGCCCATCAGCAGGGTGAAAATGCGGTCGGCCTCCACGGCGTCCTCCAGCACGACTTTGAGCAACTTGCGTTTTTCGGGATTCATGGTGGTTTCATAGAGCTGGGTGGGGTTCATTTCGCCGAGTCCCTTATAACGCTGAATATTGCTGATACCCTTGCGGCCTTCCGTGCGCACCGTATCGAGCAACTGGCGCAGGGATTGGACGGGAATACCGGCCTGATCCTCGCCGATCAATTGGTAGGGGGCGGCCTTTTCTTCGTTCTCGGCTTCCGCACCTTTGCTCATGACAAAGCCCTTCTTTTCCAAGCTATCCACCAGCCGGACAATCTGCGGTCCGGAATGAATTTCCAGCCAGCGGATGCCGGAGGGTTCGGCGCCATTGGGTTCGTATTCGGTAAAGATCTCCAGCTGGTGCCCGGCATTCTTTTCCAGGGATTCGCGGAGCTTGGCCAGTTCGTCGTCGGTATAGGCATAATGGGTGTCCCCGCCATTGCCGTTGGTGACGGATACGCGGTATTTAGGGAAGGCCCCTGTCTTGGGATGCCGCTG
>JBDRSI010000124.1:0-3078 GCA_043825055.1 Verrucomicrobiota bacterium | reverse complement strand
GAGCGGCGACCGGCACGGTTGCCATGGTCTCACGATTCGTCGGCGCCGGGCGGCTGGATGAGGCGTCCGACACCGCCGGCCAGTCGCTGCTGGTCGCACTTCTGATAGGCGTGGGGACCGGACTTGTCGGATGGTTTTTTGCCGACGATCTCTGCCGATTCCTCGGCGCCGATGAATCCGTGAGCCGGCTCGCGCGCGAATACCTCGGCATCGCGTTCCTTGGATGTTTCACGGTCTTTGTGTTGTTCATTGGCAACAGTGCCTTGCAGGGGGCCGGTAACACAATTCTGCCGATGTTCGCGATGTTGTTGGCCAACGTTATTAACATTGTCCTCGACCCGGTGCTCATTTATGGTCTGCTGGGATTTCCCAAAATGGGAGTGCGCGGCGCTGCCTGGGCAACGCTGATTTCGCAAGCGGTTGCTGCCGGCCTCATTGTCATCTTTCTATCGCGCGGCGTCTCCGGTCTCCATGTCCGCGCGAGCCGGTGGCGGTTCCAGCCGGCCCTGGTCTGGACGCTCATGCGCATCGGTATTCCAAGCTCCGGACAGATGCTCTCACGCGGCCTGATGGCGCTGATCCTGATGCGGATCGTCGCGCTGTGCGGAACTGCCGCCATTGCCGGCTATGGCATCGGCATGCGGTTCCATATGATAATCCTGATGCCGGCTTTTGTGCTCGGCAATGCCGCCGCCACCATGGTCGGCCAGAACCTTGGGGCCGGGAGGCCGGACCGCTCCAGGTCCGCGGCGTGGATGGCAACCGGCATTGATGTGGTGATCATGGCGGCATCGGCCGCCCTGATGCTCGCATTTGCGCCGCCGTTCGTGCGCCTGTTTGATGCCAATCCGGAGGTCGTCAGCGTAGGCGCCAGTTATCTGCGAACCGTATCGCCGTTCTATGTTTTCACAGCACTGGCTATCGTGCTGGGACGAGCGCTGGACGGCGCCGGGCAGACGATGGTCACGATGATCTTCACGGTAACCAGCCTGTGGGGTCTGCAGGTTCCGCTTGTTTTGTTCTTGTCCCGTGTGACTCAACCCGCGACCCAGGGAATCTGGTGGGCGATTGCGATTGCAGTGACGATCCACGGGCTGATGGTGACCGGGTGGTTTCTGACAGGGCGGTGGAAAACGCACCCGCTTGTCGTATCACGTTTCCCGGTTTGAGAGAAGGTAAGCACGTGTCTTCAGGTCACGTGTTGTTTGCAGATTTTCCGGAAATGGTAGCCGTAAATAGCCAGCGTAATGGCCTCGGGAAAGAGCCGGGGATGTCGAAACTGGGTCCACAGCAGAAGATACCAGTAGTGAAACCGCTCCTGGCCCATGATGCCGAGCCGATAGAAAGACCGCACGAATACCAGTAAGTGTGCGCCTCGGAGAGGGGTGCGGGTCTGGGGCGGCTTGAATTCCCGGAGAAAGGTTCGGATGCGCTGGTAGTATTGCTTGGGGGCATAGATGTGCTGAAGAATGGCTTTGTAGCCTTCCCGTAAGGCTTCCAGGCTCATGGCCGGAATAATGTTCGTCGTGCCGTCCACATTATCACCCGATAATTCCCCGCGCAGTCGGCCTTCCAGCTTCATGCGTTCATACAGCCGTGTGCCTGGAGGAGCCTGCAGTATGCCGACCATGGCGGTCACAATGCCGCTCTTCTGAATGAAATCTATCTGCCTCTGGAAAATGGAGGGCAAGTCGCTGTCAAAGCCGACGATGAACCCGCCCTGCACCTGAAGCCCAGCGCGCTGGATGCGTTTCACGTCGTCCACCAGGTTGCGGTTCTTGTTCTGGTGTTTGCCGCACTCGGCCAGGCAAGCCTCGTCAGGGGTTTCAATGCCGATAAACACCTTGTTGAATCCGGCTTGGACCATCATCTCCATTAACTGCATGTCTTGCGCCAGATTGACGGATGTTTCGGTGTTGAACAAAATACCGCGTTTGCCTTGGCGCCATGCGATCAGCGCCGGCAGAAGATCGGTCTTAAGGAACTGCCGGTTCCCAATGAAGTTATCGTCCACGAAGAAAATTTCATTGCGCCATCCGAGGGCATACAAGCTGTCCAGCTCGGCAATAATCTGGCGCGAGGTTTTAATGCGCACCCGGCGGCCGAGCAGGGCGGTGACATTGCAGAAATCGCAGGCAAACGGACAACCACGGGAGAACTGGATGCTCATGCAGGCATAGCGCTTTTGGTCCAACAGATCCCAGCGGGGCACGGGCGTTTGCCGCAGGTCCGCAAACTCGGCGGATGCATACATCCTCTGCGGCCGGCCTTGCTCCAGGTCATTCAGAAAAGCCGGCAACGTCAATTCCGCCTCGTTCAAAATGAAATGATCCACACCCTCGAACTGTGCGTGCTCGTTGGTAAACAGCGGGCCACCGGCCACGATGCGCAATCCCGCCTCCTTGCACCGGGCAACCAGCCGGCGGGCCGACTCGCGTTGGACTACCATGGCGCTGATGAAGGCGCAGTCGGCCCAGGCCAGGTCCTTTTTCGTGAGGTCCCGCACGTTGGTATCCACGAGCCGCGTGGACCATTCTTCCGGCAACATGGCGGCGACGGTCAGCAGGCCCAGCGGCGGCAGGGCCGAGCGCTTGCGCACGAACTCCAGGGCGTGCTTGAAGCTCCAGAACGTGTCCGGAAATTCAGGATAAATTAAAAGGACATTCATGAATAGCCTTCTGATCGTGATTCATTTATTCTTATGTCAATTTGGCTTATACTTTACCGGCATCGGGAAGTCAAGCTCGAATAGCGGATCATCCGCATGCCCGCGCTATCCTTGCCTGCAGGCCATCCACCGCTGCCATGACGTCTGCCACCTGGCGCATGTCCTGCAGGGTCCGCCGTACCTCGGCGCTCTTCTTGAACCCCCTGATATAGCCCACCAGATGTGCCCGAAAATGGAGTACGGCGCTTTGCTCGGCGCTGTTCTGCGGGTGGCGTCTTGATTTCCCGGCGCGCTCCTTATGGACGACGAGCAGGCGGAGATGTTCCTCAATGACCGACTTGTGTTCCTGTATGGAATGCGGCTGAATTTGGCGGCCATGCAAAACCGACCAGGCTTCCTGGAAGATCCAC
>JBDRSI010000123.1:0-2180 GCA_043825055.1 Verrucomicrobiota bacterium | reverse complement strand
GGGCATGCCGAAGACGACACAGGAATGCTCGTCCTGGGCCACGGTCACGGCTCCGGCCTCGTGCATTTCGAGCATGGCCCTGGCGCCGTCGTCGCCCATACCCGTCATGATCACTCCCACCGCGTTCTTGCCCGCATACCTTGCGGCCGAACGGAAAAGTACATCCACCGAAGGGCGGTGCCGCGAGACGAGCGGACCTTCCTTGACCTGTACGTAATATCTGGCGCCGCTGCGTTTGAGCAGCATATGCAGGTTGCCCGGAGCGATGAGAGCCTGGCCGCGCAGCACTGTATCGTTGTCGGCGGCTTCCTTGACCACGATGTCGCACAGGGTGTTCAGTCGTTGGGCAAAGGCGGCCGTGAATTTTTCCGGCATGTGCTGGACAATGACGATGCCCGGACAATCCACCGGCATGGACTGAAGCAGGGTCAACAGGGCTTCGGTCCCGCCCGTCGAAGCTCCGATCACGATAACCTTTTCCGTGGTCTGGATCATCGCGTTGGACGCGGCCCGGGGCAACACTGCGTCGGCCGTCAGTTTCTGGCTGATCTTCAGGGTGCGGGGCACGTATTTCTGCACCTTGGCCTTGGCAGCGGCCTTGACCTCGTCGCAGAGCATGATCCGCGATTCCTCCATGAACTGCTTTGTACCCACCTTGGGCTTCTGAATGATGGATACGGCTCCGTATTCCAGGGCCTTCATGGTCGTTTCGGCGTTTTTTTCGGTCAGGGTGGAACAGATGATGGTCGGGATGGGATGCTGGGTCATGATCTTTTTGAGGAACGTGATCCCGTCCATGCGCGGCATCTCCACATCCAGGGACAGGACGTCCGGCGTTTGTTCACGCATGATCTCGGCCGCCGCGAAAGGGTCTCCCGCCGCGCCGATGACCTCAATTTCCGGATCCGAAGCATAGATGGAAGTGAGGGTCTGGCGAACCAAGGCCGAATCATCCACAATGAGGATGCGTATTTTATCTTTCATGCACACGGACTCCTGATTTACACACGATAACTTGAATTTTTTATCTGTATAACGTTAAGATCAGAGAGTAAATCAGGAAATGAAAACGTGGCGCCTAGACGGCTTGATACAGCGCATGATCCAGATGACGAAAACCCGGCATCCGCGGCATGCGCGCTCCCAGGACCAGAATGCCGCCCGGGCTCAGATATTGCCGCAGCCTTGCGGCCAGGGCCAGCGCCAGGGCGGGATGAAAATGGTGCAATACCTGACGGCAGACGATGACATCCATGGGTTCGCGCAGGGAGAAGGATTCGAAAATGTCCTGGCACCTGAAATTGACCATCTCGCGCACTCCGGGACGCAGCCTGACCAGATCCTTGCCGGAATCGCGACTGCGCAGGAAATAGCGCCTGGCCAGAACGGGCGGGACGCTGCGGACGCTGGTCGAGGGATACACGCCTCGTTTGGCCTGGTCGAGGTTGGCGGGCAGGAAATCCGTGGCCAGAATGGAGAATTCGAGTCCGGCGTGCTCCTTGGCCTCTTCCAGCAGGGTGATGCACAAGCTGTAGGCGTCGAGCCCGCGATCACACCCGGCCACAAGGAACGAGCAAAGCGGAGATGATCCGTGGCGATGATGATCGGCGACGATTTCCGCCAGGAATTCAAATTGCCGGGCGTCGTGCAGGAAGCCGTGATCCTTGCCCAAAGCATCGACAAGATAGGGCAGTTCCAGCCGCAGACCCGAGCGAAAGGTGTTTTCTTCTGATGACATCTGCATGGAGAAAGGTTACTTTTACTTACAAAGTGGATAATGCCTTCAACTTACACCCAAGGTTTGCAAGTCGGCAATGCAAAGAATCGCAAAAAACAGGATGATCATCCCGGAACAGGCCATCGACGGCCTCGAAGATTGCCGGGAACTGCCTCATGACTACCTTTTGGTGGGTCAGGGAGGGGTCTACAGCAGCCCGACGTTGGTTCAGACGGTGCTCGGTTCGTGCGTTTCCGTGACCATGTACTGCGCAAAATATCGCTGGGGCGGAATTTTTCACGCGTTGCTGCCGCGCATCGAAGATTTTTCAGGGAGCAGGGCAAACGGGGATCAGTATCGCTACGTCGATTCATCCATCTGGAGTCTGCTCAGAGAATTCGCCAAATCGGGAATTTCAGCAAAAAGCCTCGAATGCAAGGTTTTTGGCGGGGCCTCGCCGCTG
>JBDRSI010000122.1:0-4900 GCA_043825055.1 Verrucomicrobiota bacterium | reverse complement strand
TTGCTTGTTTGAACCTACAGTCTACAGCCTAAAGTCCACAGTCCACGGTGTCCCTATGGGACGCCAGTGAAACAATTTAATGTATAGGAATTTCAATGTTGCCACAAAGATGCACAAAAAGCACAAAAAAGAGCACTAATTTATCATATTTGTGAATCTTGTGCTTTTTTGTGGCTAATCATTTTGTCAAAGTCGTGGCATCAGCCGTCTAATTAAATTATGGATGAACTATGAAAAAACCAAAAATTGTAGTCTTGGGCGCCGGCAGTCTGTTTTTTGGGCGCGAGGCAATCTGGGGGATGGTTAATTCGAAAATATTATCGCAGGGCACTCTGGCCCTCGTCGATACTAATCCAAGGTGTCTCGATCTGATGATGAAGCTCGGGAAAGCGGCCATAAAACATCGGAATTCACCCCTGGCGCTGGAAGGTTCTACGGAAAGAAAGGAAGTATTGAATGATGCGGATTATGTCATTTTGAGCTTTTCAAATAACGGTGCTTATTACCGCGGGCTGGATTGTGAAATATCGAAAAAATACGGAGTAGTAATGCCTTCCGGGGATACAATCGGCCCCGGCGGCATTTTCAAGACAATGCGGGAACTGCCCGCGGTCATGGCGGCCGTCAAGGACATTGAAGCCATCTGCCCGGATGTCTGGGTCGTTAATTATATCAATCCCGTGGCAGCGATCGGGCTGGGGCTGCAGCGGTATGCAAAGGTCAAAAATTTTTCGTTATGCGACGGATTGGGCACGCCCTCTGCCATTCGCAGGTTTATGTGTTTATGTCAAATTGCCGAAAAGCCCGAGTGCATTACCGATAACATGTTGAATGAGTTTGAGTCGGTCATTGTCGGTGTTAATCATTTTAATTGGCTAAAGGAAGCCAAGTATAAAGGCGAAAATGTTATTCCGTCCCTGCGCCGGACGATAGAGCGCCTGGCGGAAAGCGAAAAAAAATTGCCGGGACAGGCGGGTTTCGATGAAAAAGACCGTCTTCACAGCTATGCGTTAATACTATGGGACCTGTTTGGTCTTTACCCGATTCAAATCAGCCATACGCGGGAATATGTGAGGTATTTTCAGGGGCACGGCGTGTTGAGCAGAACGGCGCAGCCGTTGGGGAGTATATTTGACGCCAGGCAGCGCATGCAATGCCATGAAAAAATGTGGTCGGATGTTGAAAAATACATTAACGGCGCAAAGCCGATTGCGGAATTTATCAACCAGGGACATTCCGACTATGCGATTGACGTTATCGAATCCATGCGGAGCAATACGAAAAAAACATTTCTGGTTAATACGACTAATAACGGCGCCGTATCCAATCTTCCGGACAACGCGTTTCTGGAGCTGGTATGCGATGTGGACCGCAACGGGCCGGCGCCCAGGCCGGCAGGACCCATGCCGCTGGGCCTGCGCGCCATGCAAATGCAGGTGTTGGATACCCACGAACTCACGGTGGAAGCCGTTATGCGGCATGACCGGAAACTGCTGCGGCGGGCTTTTGCCGCCGACCCGATTATCGTGAACATTGACGATGCAGACGCAATTATCAACGAATTATTCATAAAGGAAAAAGAGGCGCTGTCGCCGGAATGGTTGGCGCAAACGCCATGAATAAAACTAAAAGCCGGAGATTATCATGACCATTCAACATGCGTTTAATGACTATCAAGAACGCCTGGTGCCGCCGGTTTGCCTGACCCCGCAAGACGGAATTTTTACCTCCGGCTATTATGATCTTAATCCCTGGGATCGCGGGATGGAATATCATTTGGCATTAAAAATGCCGTTTCAGGACCATATTCCGTCTCCCGCGGACAAGGCCGTATTGGGCGTCGTTGATTTAAACCACGGTCTTTCCTTTTTGCCTTTGGTTGAAACGTTCGCCTGGAATCATCAGCAGGGTTCAAGGCAGCAATGGCTGTTGAACGAGCCGCATATTTTTATTTACAATGACGCCGTATTAAAGAACAACCGCTGGCACACATTTTCCTGCCTTTATGACTTTAAGAAAAGGAAAAAGGCGGGAGAATTACCGCTTCCCGTATATTGTTTTTCCCCGGACGGAGTAAACGCGATCACGTTGAATTTCGGGCGCTTACATAATCGCATGGGATATGCCTATGCGGGCGCGGCGGCCGGCCGGCCTGATTCGAATGTTCCGGATGATGACGGTATCTGGCATATTGACATTCACTCCGGGAAAACAAAAATACTGTGCAGTCTGAAACAAATGGCCGACCGGCTGCCCTTTAAATATGAAAACGACGATGCTTATGCTTTTCTCAGCGAGCTTAAATATAACGGCGACGGCAGCCGCATCATGGCTCTACTTACTTTTTTGCTGCCCGATAAAAAAACCTGGCGCTGGTATCTTTTTACCATGGACTGCAACGGGCATGATTTAAAATGCCTGCTCCATCCGTTTTACATGGATGGGATAAGCCATTATATCTGGGGCCGAACGCCGCGGGAAATAGCCGTGGACGCCAACTGGCGCTACAAAAATACGGAATACGAGAAGGAAGAAAAAGATATTATCGTCTTCAATGAAGACGAGATGAAGTTTAACATCCTGGCCGAAGGAATCACTCTGCCGACATCAGGACATTTCCGCTTTTCACCGGACGGCAAATGGCTGCTGTCCGACACCTATCCTGTCTGGGGCACTTTCAAACAACAGTTGCTCCTGATAGATATTGAGAATAGGAAAAAAATATTAATTGGTGATTATTACCACGGAAAGCAATCGTTATTCAAAGGCGGATCGTTAATCAGAGGCGATCAGAATTTGCGATGCGACTTGCATCCCAGATGGCGTCAGGACGGCAAGGCCGTGTCGTTTGACAGCATTATGAACGGCGACCGAAAAATTTATATGGTGGAACTGAACGGTATAATATCATATTAGCCGCAGGTCTTGCATCAATAACATTCCGAAAACTTGCCTGTGATGAAATAATAACTCCGGCAAGATGGTGCGGCTTTTCCTGTATTGAGTGGGGCGGAGACGTGCATGTTCCGCAGGGCGGATATTTCACGCTAAGCGTGAAATATCCGGGTTAGCCGGTCTTTGCCAGTACCCGCGCGGCATTCACCAGCGCCTGCATCTGCTCATCGGTGCCGATGGTGATGCGCAGGTAATCCTGCGTGCGGCGGCCGGAAAAATAGCGCACCAGGATGTTCTGCGCCCGCAGGCGCCGATAGAGCTCCGCGGCTGATATTCGCGGCGGTTTGACCCATAAAAAATTGGTTTCCGAAGGGAACACGCGGAAGCCCATGCGCTCCAGTTCGGCGATCGTTTGACGGCGCGTGGCCCGGATGCGTTCCACCAGAATTTGCATGTGCGCCTGATCGGATAGCGCCGCCAGCGCCGCGGCCTGCGTAATTCGATCCACGTTGTAGGAATCCTTGATTTTAAACAAGGCCTCAATGAGCGGCGTGGCCCCCACGACGTAACCCAGGCGCAAGCCGGCCAAGGCATAGGACTTGGAGAGCGTGCGCAGAACCAGCACGTTGTCGCATTCCAGCGCCAGGTCCATGCAGTGCTCGCGGGCAAAATCCACATAGGCCTCGTCGAGAACGACGACACCGGGAAAGCGCGCGCAAAACGTGCGGATCGTGGTCTTCGGATACTGGATGCCGGTTGGCGCGTTCGGGGTGGTCATAAAAAACAGGCTGGCCTGATAATCCGCCGGCATGGCCCATTCGAAGTCCGGTCCCAACGTTACCGGTCGGGCGGTCACGGCGCGGATCTGCGCCAGCACAGGATATAGCGAATAGGACGGCTCGAAATAGCCGATGGCGCCGTCATCCTCCACAAAAGCCCGCGAGCATAAAGCCAGCGTTTCGTCGGACCCGTTGCCTACAAACACATTGTCCGGTCCGCCGCCGTGCAGTTCGGCGATTTTACGACGCAAGGTCAGGCTGACCGGGTCCGGGTACAGGCGGAGAGTTTCGACTTTCAGGTTCTGCAATGCCTCCCGGACGGCTGGCGAGGGCGGGTAGGGGCTCTCGTTGGTGTTGAGCTTTATAACCCGCGGATCCGTCGGCTGTTCGCCCGGCGCATATCCCTGCATGGCCAGCACGGATTTTTTGATGTATGAGCTCATGGTTTTTCGAATCGAATGCGCGCCGACCGGGCGTGCGCATCCAAGCCCTCGACCCGTCCGAAAGCTTCGATCACGGGCAGGGCGTTTTGCAGGTCGGCCCGCGTGAACGATACAATGCTCGAACGCTTGCGGAAATCATCCGACGTCAGCCCCGAAAACATGCGGGCAGTCCCGCCCGTGGGCAGGACGTGACTGGGGCCGGCTACGAAGTCGCCGGCGCATTCGGGCGTCCAGACGCCGACAAATACGGCGCCGGCGTGACGCACTTTTTTCAGCCAGCGGCGCGGTTCGTGCACCATGATTTCCAGGTGCTCCGGCGCAAACCGGTTGCAGAGTTCCATGCCGGTATCCAGGTGATTGACCACGGCAATCAGGGTGCCTTCGGTCAGCACCCGGAGGATGGCCGTTCGGCGGCTTAATGTTTCCACCTGCCGTCTCAGTTCCTCGACGACGGCCTCCGCTAAATGGGATGAGACGGTGACCAACAAGGCCTTTTCAAATCCGGTCCCATGCTCCGCCTGCGACAGCAGGTCGGCGGCCACGGCTTCGGGTTGGGCGCTGTCGTCGGCCAGGATGGCTATTTCGCTGGGCCCCGCCACCAGGTCCAGGGCCACGTGTCCATACACGCCACGCTTGGCGGCCGTCACGTACATGCCGCCGGGTCCGGCGATTTTATCCACTTTACGGAGCGTGGCGGTTCCATAGGCCAAAAAACTGACGGAGTTTGGGTGGCAGAAACAACCACACAAATTACCAACACAGAGGAAGAAAAACTGGAAAAAT
>JBDRSI010000121.1:0-7017 GCA_043825055.1 Verrucomicrobiota bacterium | reverse complement strand
GGGACAGCCCTTATCGCGCCGTGGAAAGTCCGTAGTCAAAGGAGGTGTCAAAAGACAACGAAATTGACTGTATGAACCCAGTCATCTGAAAGGGTGAACCGGCCAAGGGTAGCCGCCAGCCGGAAGCGAGTGTTGCGTAGTCGGCGGCGACGTCGGCACGAAGCGTACACAGCAAGCGTAGAGGCCGTGCTATTGAATCCCGAAATGACCGTATTGCAGAAGCCCTCTCCGTTAAGGGAAGGGAGGGCAATACCAAAACGCTGGAACGGCTTGGCGTGGAGGTTCTGCCGGGGTCTAAGAACAGGGCAAACACGCAAAGGGTTCAACGGGAACACGGGAGATCCCGAACGAGGCCGCCAAACAAGAAACCGGACGGGTGAACCGGGGTAACAACACCCAGGCGCATCTCCGGGACGGCAGGAGAAGGCGAGCGAAAAGGTCGTCTAAGGCGGGAAGCGCCGGTTGAGACAAGCGAGACCGGCGTTGCGACGTTCGGGAAGTCTTAGCGTCTTCATAGTACCGTTGAAAGCCGGGGAACTCCGACTCGGGGAACCCGGTGAGTAGGGAAGGGAGACACCAGAACAGAGCGTCGTGCATGAGCAACACGGCGGGCACACAGGGGCCTGAAAGAACGTGTCAACGATACAAGCACAGATAACCGAAATAGCGCGGAAGCATCCGAATGTGGCCCTGACCTCGCTGAATCAGTATCTGACGGCAGACCTGATAAGGGAATCCTGCCGGAAGCTACGAAAGACAGCGGCGACCGGGGTGGATGGGAAGTCGGCCGAAGCGTATGGGAAGGAACTCGAAGAACGACTGCCGCAACTGATCGAAGAGATCAAAGGCGGGAGCTATCGAGCCCTACCAGCGCGACGGGGATATATTCCGAAGCCGGGGAAGAATGAGAAACGGCCATTGGGCATCCCGGCGGTGGAGGACAAAACCGTCCAGAAAGCGGTGGTGACGATACTGGAGCCGATCTACGAGCAGGAGTTCTACCCGTTTTCGTATGGATTTCGGCAAGGGACGGGTGCGCTTGACGCGACCCGAGCCCTGCGCCGAGCCGTCGAAGAAGGGAAGACGTACTGGCTGGTGGAAGTAGACATCCGGAAGTTTTTCGACACGCTGTCACATGAACACATGCGGGAATTTTTGCGCCAAAGAGTACGGGATGGAGTGATACTCCGGTTGATTGACAAATGGTTGAAAGCCGGAGTGATGGAAGACGGGGCATGGCAGGCGACGGAAGAAGGGACACCGCAAGGCGGGATCATCTCCCCGTTACTGGCGAACATCTATCTGCACGAAGTGCTGGACAAATGGTACGCAAAGGAGATCAAAAGCCGACTGAAAGGTCGGAGTTTCCTGATTCGATATGCGGACGATTCCGTCATGGGTTTCGAGCGGGAAGAAGACGCCCGGCGAGTTATGGAGGTATTGCCGAAGCGGTTTACCCGATTCAGTCTGAGCCTGAACATGCAGAAAACGAGGGTCGTGGATTTCAGGAAACCGAGCCGACCGGAAGATAAGCCGGAGAGCTTCGATTTTCTTGGATTCACCCACTATTGGGGCCGCAGTCGGGGTGGACGGATGATCTACAAACTGAAGACAGCCAAAGACCGATTGGCCCGAAGCTGTCGAGCGGTTTGGGAATGGTGCCGCAAGCACTTGCATCTGACGGTGGACGAGCAATGTCGGGGATTGAACTGGAAACTCCGTGGGCATTACAGCTACTACGGAATGACCCACAATACCCGAGCATTGCGACAATATCACCTGACGGTTTGCCGGACATGGTTTCAATGGTTGCGCCGCCGCGGAAACGACGGGAAGTTGACATGGGAAGCCTTTGCGAACCTGTTAACCCGCCATCCGCTGGCATCGCCTCGTATAGTCCATAATCTCTACTAAACCGTGTGAAAAGCTCTGTCTGACGAACCGGATGCATTAATTGTGCTCGTCCGGGTCTGTGGGGGTAGCTCGCTGTGCAAGCGATTGCTTGCCAGCGAGTTACTACCCGGAAGTGGCTGTCCCTGGTTCTGGTCAACGTGTTCTGATCAAAGCCCATCTGCCTTCCCGGTCAGCGCTTGTGCTGCGTGAAATGAAACGATTAAGAAAAACGGCGGCTAACTTCAATGCCGCTTTCACTGACCAACTGGCCGGGATGCTCTCCGAAAGTAACCGCATCGTTTTTCTCACCGGCGCGGGCATGTCCACTAAAAGCGGCATACCTGATTTCCGGTCAAGCTCCGGTCTTTACCGCACGGGAGTAAGCGCAAACATTTTTGACATCAAGGCATTTCGCGATAATCCCGCTGATTTTTACGCATTCGCCCGTAATTTTCTTGCCATGTTGAACAACGCCCGCCCGAATGCCGCCCATTCTGCCATTGCTCAACTCGGCAGCCGGCCTGACAAAAACGTATCGGTTGTTACGCAGAATATTGACACGCTCCATCAGCGCTCCGGCAGCACGGAAGTATTCCCGGTTCATGGCACGGTTGAAACAAGCTCTTGCATTGCATGCGGCAAAAAGGTGAAGACCGAAACGCTCTACCCGCTGATTGAGGCGGGAAAAGTTCCGCGGCATGAAAACTGCGGGGGCGTCTTTAAACCCGATATTATTTTTTTCGGCGAGCTGCTCCCTACCGACGTGTTTGCCTGTGCTCAAAAGGCCATTACTGAAGCCGATCTTCTGGTTGTGGCCGGCACGTCGCTCCATGTTTACCCGGCTGCGGACCTTCCGAACCACCGCCGAAGCGATTGCCGGCTGGTCATCATAAACCACACACCAACCCCCCTCGATCACGAGTCCGATATCCTGTTCCATTGCGGCGTTGAGGAAGTTCTCGCTCTGGCGGTTGAAAAGGCTTTTCAGTCAACCTGATCTCCGGCGGAGAGTTTATGCCAAGGGGTTGGTCCGCACATACGTGCAGAAAAGCTTTCAACCCGGAAAACAGGAAACAGTGCAACGGGGGTCTCGCCAAGCGGCATTGTGCTTTTCGAGCCCCATTTTCATCAATCGCACTTCAATTTGTTTGATGTTGATGCCTCGACCATCGAGGTATCAATGAAGCAACCGCTAATTATGCAAACATTTTATGCCGCGGCGCGAAACGTACGCCGATCAGTGTAAGGAAGGCTATAATCAGTAGTATTGCTGTCATCATCTTTTCTCGGAACCGAACGACGCGCCGGCGGACACAGGGTCTGCCCTTGGTTTAGTAAATAAGAATACGCTCATCGATTCCGTTGCCGTGTCTTTGCTCATCTTCGCAACCCGCCGTATGCAATTCCTTATTCTTTAATCTAAGGGCAGACCCTGAGCTTCCTATGCAGTGCTGCACGTACAAGTAAACAAATGCTTACCTCATTTGTCGCATGTCGAGACGTGACCCTGACCCCTATTCAGCAGGCGGTGATAATCCCGCAGGACAGTGGCCGGCGTTGTCCGTAAAATGGCGACCGTGGATTTCCGGGCATTCATGTGTGATGAACCATAACATGAACCCTCCGGCCAATTCAACCGAATATCAGCGTTCCTGGTCAGCGCAAATCGAGAGGCATAATGGACGGCGGGGGAGCATCCACCAATAGCCAGAACGGCATGAGTCACGGTTTTTTCCGCGCCAGCGCCAAATACCGTGCACTCATTTGTGTGCAACACTTCAACAATTGTTGAAATGACGAAGGATATCACCCGCGCTTTTTGCGTATCGTTTCCACCCATTCTTAAGGATTGACTGAACGAGATTTTCCAATTAAAGATCCGCCTGAGACCGCGGCTGATACACGCTGCTCTTAATCTCGGCAAGTTTAATCTGAACTATTTTCATTCTCCCGTCCTTTCAGATTGCCCATGAACCCTGGTTGCTATTCAGGGCTGACCTAATCCTCCTAACCAATGCAACCGTAAAGTGCTAAAGCCAGGTTTGACCCCAGTTCTTCCCTCGAGGCGTTCCTCGGTGGGATCGGCCAGTTCCTTGATGGCAACTTCCCGGCCTTTGACGGTAAGGTCCTTCGCGCGCCAGACGCGGCCGAAACCGCCTGAACCCAGGAGGTCCAGAATCTCATAATTGTCAAGCTTGTCGCCAACATTTAACATGGCGTACTCATGCTCCGAAGAGGGTTTGGATCATGTGCCAGTAGTGGATAATCGAGTCTATGTGATTGATTGTGCCGTATGGAGATTCCAGAACGCCTCAGGCAAGAACGTCTTGAGCCGGTTTAGATGCACCAGGGATGTTGGGAGGTCGATTCCCGCCTGGGACAGCGGTCGGCCAGGAGTCCAGCGAAGGGCTGGCAGGTTCAGGTCATAGCGTTGTGTTCTCAAGGCGGCGGCCAGAAGGGCAGCCCGAGAGGCGGCGATTTTCGCCTCCTCGAGACGAAACCGTGCATTCACGAGGTGACTGGAGATTCGAGCGATGCCGTCTCTGAGCTCGACACTATGCTCATCGTCCTTGATGCCCTTGAGGCCGATCCCACACAGTTTGACGGCGTTTAAAAAGGTGTCGTCGAGGACTTGTAGACGGGTGTGGTTTCCGCCGCGATATTGGCTCTCGGCCTCAGATATGGTTGAATAGGCCCGATCCACCGCGCGAAGATCATCTACGACACCGAAGAGTTCACCAATGTCAAATAGCTGTTTGACGATCTGCATACTCTTATCCTGAGCGTAGAGAATGCCGATGGTGGTTGGAGCAAAGGCGGCGAGTTTGTCCCCGAGCAAGCCGGCCAGCGTGGGCATTCGTACAGATGCAGGTTGCTCTAACTCGATGAACGGCGTCATGACCGGCCTGACTTCCGTTTCCGGATATAGGTCGCGTTCTTCCAAGATGTCCAAGAGCACGTAGTCGGGTCGCCGCGAGATCGTCGATTCGTAAAAAAACTTAAAGTGCGTTCGCCTGGGTAACCCACGCTTCCCGCGGTCATCCGGTTCATATCGTTTGAACGGTGCGTTTGCCCGATTGTCGTCAGCAGTGGCTCATACTCTGCCCTCGGCGTCTCCATCGAGATATCCACATCAATCGAGAGACGGCGGATGGCAGGGAGCAAAAGCATCAGGCTTGTGCCACCCTTGAACACAAAGGGAAGACTGGAACGGGTAAGACCGCAGAGGAGCGCGAAAGCATGGATGGACTTCTCCAGCAGGACCGGATCAACTTTCCCGATTTGGCCCCTACGAGCATTAATCCATTCGTTTGTAAAGCATTTATCAGCAATCATCTGTGAAAGCAGATCTATTATTGGCGCTTTTAGCTAATAAGTGCCGGTGATTGATCCGATCCAGGGGAATGCGTCCGCTGGAGCCAGTTTCCGGCGTTTCGCGTAACGTATCATCGTGGCGACCTCAACCCGACCGCTTTCGATGGCGTTCTTCTGCATCCGCTGGCATTCGTCGCGGTCCATGAGGTTCAGGTTTTCCGCCTCGACGTAGAGATCCACGAGAATCTTCTCTATCGCGGCGTAAACTCCAGCGGGAATCCAGCATTGATTTTTCTGGATTCCCGATCCCCGCTTTCGCGAGGAGGTCGGGAATGACAATCAGCCCACATAACTGGGGCATTACTCTTTCTGCGTGTTCCTGCGCTTGACCTTAAAATCGCCTGTGTTATTGTTAACGGATTTGTGTGTCAGTAATGCAAAAGGATCCTTGGCTTCATGACGATAAAATCCAATAAACCCATTCGGCGCGTGCTGGTGCTCGGCGGCGGTATTGCCGGGGCAACGGCCGCGGAACGCCTGGGACGCGCCGGGCTCGACGTGCAGTGGGTGGAAAAAGAGCCGGTTATTGGCGGCCATGCGGCGGCCATGGGCTGTAAAGCCGCCGATGTCTGCCTGCGGTGTCACGTTTGCGTAGCCACGGATCGGCTTAAGGCCGCACTCCGCGCGCCACATGTGTGTCTCAATACCCGCTCCGAACTGGTGGCGCTGACGCCGGGAAATAACGGCGCCGCCTATCGTGCTACACTGCGAACTGCTCCCAATATCATCTGCCGCGAGCGATGCATCGGCTGTGGCCTCTGCGTGGCCGTTTGCCCGGAGCATTGCATTTCCATAAAAAACCCGGCTCTGTATGGCGGCGTACCGGTCATTGACTTGCCGCTGTGCCGCCATGCTCTTGGTAAGTCTTGCAACCTATGCGCCAAGGCCTGCCCGGTCCGGGCAATTGACTGGAAAGAGCAAGAGCAAACCCAGGAACTGGATGTGGATGCCGTGGTGGTGGCCACGGGCCATGAGCCCTTCCAGCCCGGGCAGAAGGGGACTTTCGGTTATGGCGTAATCCCAAATGTCATCTCCGGGTTGGACGCTGAGCGTCAATTGGCCGACCAGCACTGCATCACCCGCTTGTCCGACGGCAGCGCGCCGCGTCGCGTGGCGTTTATTCAGTGCGTGGGATCGCGCAGTGAACATGCCCATCGCCGGCCGGAAGACACCAACTATTGTTCGACAGTCTGTTGTTCCTATGCGCTTCGAATTGCGCGGCGAATGCAGTTCGATGTCCCTGAGACGGCGGTGACCGTATTTTACATGGATATCCAGAATTTCGGCAAAGACTTTCAATCATTTTTTACGGCCTGCCAAAAAACGATGACCTTTGTACGCGCGCGGCCGGTGGATATCATGGCGGGGGGTGAGGGTGCGGTCATAATCGCGTATGAAGAGCAGGAGAAAGGCGCCGTCACTTCGGCAGAGTTTGACCTGGTTGTTCTTTCCATTGGCATCCGCCCCGCGCCGGCGGCGCGGGAGTTGGCCGATAGCCTGCGGCTGGCCGTGGATGAACAGGGTTTTCTGGGAATCAAGGGTGTGGCCGGCCTGCCGCAGACGCACCGGCAAAACATATTTGTTGCCGGTACCTGCGGAAACCCGCAGGACATCGCCGCAACTATCGGCCAGGCGGAAGCCGTGTGCGCCGAGATATTGAAACGTTAATAGAAAGGCGAGATACATTGGCCACAAAAAGCGTAAAGAAATAAGATTTTGCCCGCGAAACACGGGCATGTGGTCTGTCAA